>CALKDH010000027.1 GCA_938086805.1 uncultured PS1 clade bacterium
AGAAGTTCTTCCAATTGTTGGAACCATTTCTTTGACTTCTTTTTTGGATAATTTAATCGAGCCTAGACTCTTCTTACTTACATCAGAAGACTTAAAGTTTATATCCATTTTTTTGAAAATAATCATAAACGCTTCACTCATAGCAAAGGTAGCCATGACGAGAAGTACAAAGCTAATACCATCCATTAAATTAATGTTTCCAAATGCGAAACGAGTAATATCAGACAACGAATCCTGTCCAACAGTCGAAAGTGCCAAACCAAGCGCCGTCATAATCATTGCCTTTAAGAATTGACCTTTACTTGCAAATGCAGCAATAGAAAGAAGTCCAACACACATTAGTGCAAAATAATCTGCAGACTGGAAACTCAGACTAACCTTGGCTAACTGTGGTGCGGCAACTAATAGAAATAAGGCTGCAATCGTACCACCAGAGAAGGAGGCGTATGCCGCAATAGCGAGGGCTTTCCCTGCTTGACCTTTTTGAGACATTGGATAACCGTCAAATGAACTCGAAACAGTTCCAGCAACTCCAGGGGCATTAATTAAAATCGATGATGTTGAGCCACCAAAGATAGCTCCATAATAAACACCTGCCATCAATATCATAGCTGATGCTGGATCAAAGCCATAGGTTATTGGAATCATAAGCGCTATCGCAGACATTGGCCCAAGCCCTGGCAGCATTCCAATAATGGTTCCTGCAAAACAACCCATCATAACCATCAGAATGTTATAACCACTGAAAGCAGTGTTAATACCCATCATCATGCCTTCAATCATGATATAACTCCTAAAAACTGTAAGAATGGATCTCTAATATATACATCCAGTAACCCATGAAGCATAAATTGAAGTGCTGCAACTACTGGGAACGAACTAAATACAATGACCTTGTAACTTCGAACACCTAAATACAAATAAGATATGATTAAAAACAAGTTGGTTGAAACAAAAAAACCAATTGTTTTAATTAGAACTCCATATGAAAAAACGAGGACAAATAAAACTATAACACTGATCCATTCATACTGTCCCATATTCTCTTTTTCATTTTTTGATAGAACCAGTGTAAGAAGTGAAACAATAATCCCCAAGTAAGAAATAAGCTTTGGAAATGTTCTTGCATTAAAGTCTGCGTTTTCATCAAACACAAATACTCTAATCTCACCCGCAAGATAAGAATAAATAAGAAAAATAAGGAGAAAGATAAAAGCACTTATCCTTGTATAGTTGATAGTCATTTACCTTTCTCCTAATAGATATAGATTAAATAACGCCTAATTGCTTCATTAGGTCAGTCATTTCTTCTGTTTGCTTTTCTAAGAAAGCCATAAAGTCAAATCCAGGGTTGTAGATATTGACATAAGCGTTACGCTTACGAACAACTTCCCACTCTGGAGTGCTTTGCATATCTCCTAACATTTTAGCAATTTCATATCTATCCGCTGCATTCATATTTGGTGGACCAAAGAAACCTCTCCAGTTAACAAAATACGCATCGAAGCCCTGCTCTTTAAGTGTCGGAACACTTGGAGCATCTGCCGAACGATCATTTGCTGTAATACCCAAAATACGGACTTGGTCTCCAGCTGCTAAAGCTTCACTAAATCCAGTAGATAGAATCTGTCCTTCACCAGATAGAAGTCCAGCAAGAGCTGATCCTCCTCCATCATAAGGAATGTAAACTACATCATTAGGATTTGCACCAGCTGATTGGAATGCCAAAGCACCAATCAAATGATCCATACTTCCGCGAGTTGAGCCACCGGCCATCTTAACTGATTTTGGATTCGCATTATATGCATCAACAACGTCTTGGAAAGTTTGGAATGGTGAATCTGCAGCTACTGCTAAAGCACCGTAGTCTCCAATAATACCTGCAATTGGTGTTACATCCTTATAAGACAACACGCCTGAAGCAGCATCAGAGTTAATATAGCCTTCATGACGACTTATAGAACGAAGTACAATTGGAGTTGATTGAACCATTACTGTATTTTCAGGCATGGTCTTAATCATCCATGAAAGCGCCTTACCGCCACCTCCACCAGACATGTTTTCAAAAGATGCAGACTCGAGTAAGCCAGATTTAACTAGAGCTTCTCCAGTGCCTCTTGCACAGCCATCCCATCCACCACCAGCACCGCCAGGTACAACAAAGTGCAACTTTTCAATTGCAATTGCTGAGCTAGAAAGAGCACCAATCATGAACAAGAAGGATATTAATTTTATGAACATTTTTTTCATAATTTATCTCTCCATTTTATAAAACCTACTCAACATTAAGTAGATTAACAATTAATCAAATATTAAAGGAGAATCAAAAATATTTTCTTAATTGGTGAATCGATGATAGTCACAGAGTCTTTCAGGAACCTGTCAGATTTTTACTATTTTTTTAAAACTACAGATTTAGATTATAGCTATCATTAAGCCAGCTTTTCACCCAAGAAATTGCAACAGGATCAATCTGAGTTGCCCTTTCTTTAAATGTTTTGGCTTTCATACCTGTTGACTGGGGGTAAACACCTAAATAGTTTTTTGAGATTTGTGAAAAGTTTTCCTGGTTGATAATAACTTCAAACGCTTTTGAAAATAAATCAATTATTTCTTGATCAGTATTTTTGTTAATCACGACCATTTTTTGGGCAGAAAAACCAGCAATAAAAAATGCCTTCCAAGCTTCCCATGCACTGCCTGATGGCTCTTTATTGTGGACCTTAATATAAACCTCACGAAATGTTGGAATATCAGGAAAGTTGGGGTCTCTGATAATATTAGCATTATCGTCCAAGATTCCCCAAGTCATAATTGGAATTGCCTGCCCCTTTTCTACAAGGGGAGTCACTTTAGCTAAGAAAGATGATGAAGTTTGATAGTCAATATTGACATACCCCTGTTCAAACATAAGGCGACCATCTGCGCGGCCCTTTATCCCAAAAATAGGCTCGACATTCATACCTAGCATATTCCAAGCTAACAAAGGAACTAGATCAAGTCGTGTTGGGCCTTGTGATGCAAAAACAAAATTGACATCTAATGCTGACTCTAGATCACTTTCCCATAACTCTCCAAGATCTGAGGGAAGATAAGCAACGCCACCAGTTGACGAGGCTAATATTACTTCCCAATCATTGTAGTTATATTTAACTCTTGGGTCTCCGAGCAAAAAAGGGAATTGAGTAGAACCAGAAGTAGAAAAAATAGTTTTTCCATCTATTGGTGCTTCTGAACTAAACCAATTTGCGCCTTTTGTTGAACCAGCTCCAGGCATGTTAATCACATCAACATTTGGAGTTCCAGGAATATTTTCACTCAATAAAGGGGCATAGAAACGAGCCAATACATCAGCACCACCTCCAGCAGAAAAAGGAACAACCCACTTAATAGTCTCGCCTTGATAATTTAATGCTGCACTTGAACCATATGAAATGGCAATGAGAATGGAAAAAAGAAAAGAATTAGCCTTAATTCCTAAATTTAATGTTTTTTTCATAGCCCCTTAATCATATAGTATAAAAAATTCAAATATTTCATAAACTTAAATAAATAATAATAGGTTTTTTTGCTGTCAAGAAGCTTTCAAGCTGCAAAATGAATCTATTAGTATATTTAAATTCATTTATACTTTTTTTTGGAGAGATAAATTTGATATGAGAATTGTACTTGTAGAAGACAATCAAATGCTTGCCCAAGGAATTCAAAAGGTTCTTTTGGATGAAGGACATTCAGTTGATTATTTTATTGATGGAAGTTTTGCTGACCGACATCTTGAGCATGAAGGTGCTGATCTTGCGATTATTGATATTAATCTTCCAGGTATGGATGGTATTTCATTAACCAAAAATATCAGGAAACGAAGTCAAATCTTTCCCATTATTATCTTAACAGCTCGAGGAGCTACAAGAGATAGAGTAATCGGTCTAGATGCTGGCGCTGATGATTATCTTGTAAAGCCATTCAAGATGGATGAATTATATGCACGAATAAGAGCCCTATCAAGAAGGGTTAATCCTCTTTTAGCGCCAATAGAGAAAATTGGAACTATAGAATTTGATAGAAATTCAAGAAGAATTTTTTTTAAAAATCTCGAGGTAACAATTAATAGAAGGGAATTGACTTTATTTGAGATTCTTTTGAACAAAAAAGGTCAATATATTTCTAAATCTCACCTTGTTGATACGCAATATGGTGTTGGAGCTGACGTAAACACTAATGCAATTGAGATAAGCATTTCTCGCTTAAGAAAAATACTCTCAGAATATGATATTAAAATTACAACTGCTAGAGGTATTGGATATATGATGGATGATTCAGAATAATGAATCAAAATAAATCATTATCATTAAGAAGTCGACTGCTTCTAGTAATAATAATTCCCTTATTAGTCATTGTCTCAATTGGAACAGTAGCACTTTACTTTGACTCCCAAAAAAAATCTCAAGAAATCTTTGATAATCTTCTTCATACCATTTCCCAAGTAATTTTGAGAGATGCAGTTTTAAGAGATGGAGATCTTTTAACTGAACAACTTCTAGAAACACTGACTGATTCACTGAAGGACCAAATCTTTTATCAAGTTAGAGACGAAACAAACACTCTTTTTGTAGGCTATTCAAATCCTCCTGAACTTCCAAAAAATGCTGATATTAAACCTTATCAGCCGATTTATTATGACTCAATCTATCGAGAGCAGGAGGTAAGAGTTATTTTTGCAAGAGAATTCATCTCTTCCAAGGAAATCCCAGGGTGGGTTAATATATACGTCTGGCAAACAAGACTTGGACAAAGAGAACTCCTTTTAGAGCTTGCGAGTGATGCATTTGTAACAATGCTTATCATGCTTCTTTCAACTGGTTTATGCGTTTGGTTTGGAGTTCAGTACGGACTCAAGCCTCTTCTCGAACTTCAAGCAGCAATAAGAAGAAGGTCTGCTGACGATATCAGTGAAATCAAAAGAACCGTTCCAACAGAGGTTTCAAGTCTTTTAGGGTCCATGAATCGTTTATTCAGCCAATTAAGAAAAGCATTTACTGAAAAGGATGATTTTATTGCTAATGCTGCCCATCAATTAAGAAATCCGATAGCCGGAATCCAAAGTCAAGCCGAAGCAGCTGAGCGATCTAAAACACTCTCGAGTATGAAATCAAGAGTTAAAGATGTTGCTGAAGCAGCCAAAAAGACCTCAAGACTGACACAACAATTATTATCAATGGAGCACATTTCACAAAGATCAATTAAATCTGAATTTAAATGTCTTGATGTTGTGAAGCTTACTCAAGAGGTTTTAACTAATTTTGCTCTCAGAGCTGACAATCAAAATGTATCTCTTTCGCTTGATTGCTCAGAAAATCAATTTTTAATTCAGGGTAGTGAAACTTTTTTAAGTGAGGCCATCGATAATCTTATTGACAATGCGCTTTTATATGGCTGTCCCAATGGAGGTTCAATTTCTGTTAGCCTAAAGCAAAAAGATAATGATGTTGAACTTATAATCAAAGATGATGGTCAAGGCATTAAGCCAGAACTGCTTCCCAATATCTTTGATAGGTTTTTTCATGACTCTGATGCAAAAAACCATGGTAGCGGCCTTGGTTTGTCAATCGCCAAAACAATTATTGAACTTCATGACGGCGTCCTAACAATGGTTTCTAATAAACAAGGGACCTCGCTTAACATGCTCATTCCTGCTTTTAAGACAGCTCCTTAAATTACCTTTAAGACTTCGTAACATGCCCCCATTGTGTGGTAATCTGTTTTGCCAGCAGGACTCTTTAGATCATCATATTTATTATTTTTTCCATCTAAAATTCGAAACCATGCACCATAATTGTGATCTATCATATGCTTCCAACTGAACTGCCAAATCCTTTCGTACCAGTCCGAATATTTAGCATCTTTAGTGCGGTTTGCCAATAATGCTGCAGCTGCAAATGACTCAGCCTGAACCCAAAAATATTTATCTCGATCGCAAATATCTCCATTTGGGGCAAAGCCATAGAAAAGCCCATCATTTTTTTCATCCCAGCCCATTTCAACTGCATCCTCAAAAAGCTCTATAGCACGAGGAAGAAGCCAATCTTTACTTACATACCTTTCAAGAATTAAGAGCAGTTTTGACCATTCAGTTAAGTGCCCAACTTGAAAGCCCCATGGTCTAAATAAGTCATCAGGCTTATCTTTATTGAAGGACCAATCAATTTTCCACTCTGAACTATAATGCTCCCAAATCAATCCGTCAGCCTGTGCAGCTTGTCGATTACAAATATTATCTGAAATAATTAGCGCCCTATCAAGATACTTTTGTTCATTTGTAGCCTCATAAGCAGCTATTAATGCCTCACAAGAGTGCATATTTGCATTCTGTCCTCGATATTTTGAAACAGTACTCCAATCTGCACTAATTTCATCTGCATAAAGGCCAAACTCGTCTTCCCAAAAATATTCATCCATCTTTTTAAAAGTTTCTTCAATATACTCTTTAGCCTCATCTAAACCGGCCTTAAAAGCCATTGCGTATGCAAGCAATACAAAGGCAAACCCATAACAATAGTTCGTTGAATCCTTAACTTGATTGCTTTCAAGAATCCATGAATAACCTCCAGTCAGTTTATTTAAATGAAAATTTCTTAGATAGTCTATGCCATGCTTGACAAGATTAAAGTACTCATCATTTTTGAGATTAATTGATGCCATTGAATAATTAAATATAAAACGTGTACTACTTACTAAATGTTTAGTTTTTGCATCGTAGATAGTTCCATCATCTTTAAAGTGTTGATAGAAACCACCTTTCTCACTATCTATACAGTCTGGATGATAAAAATCCATAATAGATTGAATGTGATCTATAAGAAAGTCTCTCTCTTTAAATTTGGTTTTGATTTTTGAATTCATTGAACTGGAAAGTAAACTTCAACAATTAATCCACCGCCAGCTCTGTCTTTAAGCTCTAATTCGCCACCATGAATATTTGCAATATTTCTAGCAATACCCATACCTAAACCTGAATGAGAATCACTTAATTTATTTTCTAATCTATAGTATGGTTTAAAAACATTCTCTTTATCCGAATCAGTTAAGCCGGGACCTCTATCCATAATTTGAATAAATATTCCATTTTCTTTCTGTTTTCCACTCACCTCTACTCCTCCACCATAAATTAGAGCATTATTTATTAAATTGGAGAATAATCGTTCAAGTGCAATAGCCCTTCCTCTTAATTTTATTTCCTTGTTTATAGTCATTTTAATAGGCAAACCTAAAATTTCTTCTTGTTTTAAAATCGTTTTAAGCATTTTTGTTAACTCTACTTCAATTGTGTTTTCGTGCTCGATACCATCAGTCATAGTTTGAAGACTGCTCTTTACCATGGTCTCAAGATATTCAAGATCTTCTATTAAATTCTCTTTAATTTCTTCATCTTCAATTCCTTCCACCCTAAGTCTTGCCCTAGTTAAGGGAGTTCTTAAGTCATGTGAAATTGATGCAAATGAGCGCTCTCTGTCAGCAATAAACTTTTTGATTCTCCGTGCCATTGAATTAAATGCCTGGATTGTCGCAATAATCTCTTTAGAGCCTTTCTCTTCAAGTTGCCTTGGAAACCTTCCCTTTCCTAATAAGTCTGCTTGTTTTGCCAGTAATTGAAGAGGAGAAACAAGCCAACGAACAAATAAGAATGTTATTAGGAGCATTGTTATTGAAACAAGAATTGATGTAAAAATACGCTCTCCATTTACCCAATCAAAACTCAGTAAAAGCTCCCCTTTTGGAATAATTGATGCTAAGTACATCCAATCATTTTGATTTTTTAATCTAAATTGAATAATTGCAACAGGACTATCGGCATTAGGAACTACTAAACCAAGACTCCTCCAAATTGGGGATAGAGAAGCTAATATTTGATTATTTGTAAGCCCTTCACTTGGCGAATTAGGAATCATTGTTTGAGCATCACTAAACTTCACAAACCTAATATTTAAATCATCAACTTGACCAATTTGAGAGTTTAAGGAATTTTCTAAATTTTCTCGAAAAAGTATTGAAAATTCGGAGTTAGTTATTTGGGATAAATCAACATATTGATTATTGGATGTTACAAAGAACTCTGCACCAAAATCTAAAAAAGCGCCTCCATTTTGACGAAGCTGACTGAGAGTTTCTTCACGATATTGACTAGGTAATTTTTCAAAAAATCCGACCGCCTGAGCAATATAAGAACCCAGTTCTTTGGATATATTTGTAACCCGTGTTTTTTCAGATGACTTTAATTGCTCAACCCAGAGCCAGGTTCCTAGAACTTGAGCAACAAGAATACCAATGAAAAGAACTGAAGTCATCCTTCCAATGACTGTTTTAGGGGTTATGAAGCTAAAAATAGATTGACTAGATTTCAATTTTTTAAAAGGAGGACGTAACCCTTTCCTCTGACGCTTTGGATAATTTCACCATCAAAATGACTACTCAACTTATGTCTTAATCTACTTACGATTGTATCAATTGAGCGGTCTAAAGGATCCACTCTTCTGCCATGGAGTAACTCTCCAATCTCATCTCTACTAAGAACGGTTCCAATTTGTTTATGAAACACACAGAGCAGATCAAATTCTGTTCCAGTTAGCTCTAATTCTTGACCACCAATAAATGCACTTCTTGCAGCATAGTTCATCACTATGTTATTATCAACATCCTCTTCCTTTATTTCAGAGCGTCTCAATAAAGCTTTGATTCTTGCAAGAAGCTCTCTAGGGTTAAATGGTTTCCCCATGTAGTCATCAGAACCCAATTCCAAGCCCAATATTCTATCAAGATCGTCACTCGCGGCAGTCAACATAATGATAGGAATATTTGATTTTTGGCGTACCCTTTTGCAAACCTCCAGGCCATCGATACCTGGAAGTCCTATATCCAAAACAATTAAACTGAAGTCGCTTTCATCTGCCTTTAAAAAACTTTCGCCATCAGTAAAAGCTCTAACCTCAAATCCATTTTTAGTCAGATACTGCTCTAAAAGCTTTAGAATTTCTGGATCGTCATCGATGATTGCAAGCTGTTTCATTGACTAATTTTTCCCCCGAAATCCATCCATTATAGACAATGACAATATATATGCAATTTAGTTAAATAAAAACGACCTCAGAGAGATCATTTTTATTTCTTTGCTTAAAGTATTATGGTAAGAAATATTCACCTATTTGTGTCATAACAGTTGTTGATGAAACATCAGCGCCACCCGCCTCTCTGATCTCAACAATATCAGGCCTCTCTCCAAAAGTTTTAACAAACGATGGGTCCTTCGCCTCAGCCAATACAAAGACGGCTGTTTCGTCCGGATTTGCTCCTGCCCAAATCATCTTTGCTCCTTGCTCATTCATCTGAGGCTCTAGGCTTTTTGCCATTTCAGACCAAGTTTTCCAGCCCTTAGATATATTAATCGTTACCAACATGCGTACCATTTGACTTCTCCTTATAATTAAAAAATTTTAATTCCAACTTTTTGACGAAAAAAAACGCTTATCCAGGCAAATCCCCAAATAAACGTCATTGTCAGAACTCAAAGCCAACGTTGGATTTAAGTTTGTATTAATTATATATCACTTATTAATTTATTTAATATTTTTAATTCTTAAATCACCAATAACTCACTCCATCTGGTTGTATATCTGCTTGATCTAAAGTCAGCTCTTGGAAGCCATCTATTGTTACCCAATTCGCTGGCATACTTGATTGACTCATTAAACCGATTATTTACACTTCTGATCGTATTAGATTTTTTACGCTCCATTATCTGAACTGGGCTATTTTGATTCATTGAAAAGAGATCTTGTTGCTGATAATTTTTAGCTAAATTTCCGAGCACTAAACCTCCTTTATAAAAAGAGTATCCAGGCTTATAAATGAGTCTTAGTACTTCTGATACTAAGGGAATAATTTGAGACTGATCTTGAATGGCACTTGTCATCCCTATAGTTTTTGATAGGTGGACACAGGGCTTATCTTTCTTATGTGGATTTGTATAAATAAAAACAGTGATAGTTGTCGTTGAAAGCTTATGGTTATTTAGCTTATTAACGGCCTTTCTAGTGAGGTTAGTGAGCGCCTGATTTAACTCATCAAAGTCTTTTAAATCACATCCAAAAGAGCGGGAAGAAACAATCTGTTTTCTTATTGGAGGAATAGACTCTATAGGAATGCATGATTTGCCATAAAGCTCTTGATGAATTCTTTTGCCATTAACACCAAGAAGGGTTTCAATAACACCAACGTCAGATTGATAAAAATCATAGCTGTTATGAACTCCAATACGGTTTAGTTTTTTAGCGCTTTGTCTTCCTACGCCCCATAAATCACCTACTTCAACAGACTGTAGTAGCTTGCAATACCTCTCATATGGTAATTCATCTATATCAAAAACGCCATCAAATCTTGGGTACTTTTTAGCAATACGATTGGCGAGCTTTGCCAAAACCTTAGTACTCCCAACGCCAACACATACCGGGATTCCCGTCCAACTCTTAACGCGCCTTCTTAGAGAGTGCATGTGATCCATCAAGTTAAGTGGAAGCCTCATGAGATCTATAAAACTTTCATCGATAGAGTAAACCTCTTGAACAGGGGAGTACTCTCCAATAACCTTCATCACTCTTGAGGACATGTCCCCATATAAAGGATAGTTTGAGGACTTCACCACTACGCCGTTTTGAGTAATTAAGTTTTTGAGTTTGAAGTAAGGCACTCCCATTTTGATACCTAATGCTTTTGCCTCATTAGAGCGTGCAATGATGCAGCCATCATTATTAGAGAGAACAACAATAGGCCTGCCCTCTAACTTGGGTTCAAAGACTCTTTCACAGGAAGCATAAAAGTTATTACAATCAACCAGTGCAAACTTGGTTCGATTATTCATATTGGTGTATTACAGATGTCACAACACCCCATATAATGAGCTCGTC
>CALKDH010000028.1 GCA_938086805.1 uncultured PS1 clade bacterium
CTTTGCCAAAGATGACTCAGGAATTTCGTTTTGGTAATGACCTATATCATGAAGAAGGGCTGCCACTATTTGAGTAATATCAGCCCCAGCCTTTTCAGCGCATTGGGCTGTTTGAAGCATATGCTGTGCCATCGTGACCTGTTCACCAAGGTATGATTCAGCGCCTCGCCTAAGAAAAATATCTTCAATAAGGTCTACAACATTTTTCGAAGTAATCTCGCTCATTTATTTTTTCCTTCTAATGTATTTAGGAGACTATAAAGTCCATCTAAATCACTATAGGCTCCTTGAAGGTGACGCTTGCCAGTTTTTGAAAACTTAGTTCTAGCGTGCATCACTCGAGTGTTATCAAAAAGCATTAAGTTACCCTCAGAGAGCCTGAATTGAATCTTCAACTCGTCTCTCTCAATGACCTCACTCCAGTGACGATAAGCCTTATAAAAAGATCTCATTTTATCTTTTGGAACTTTAATTGTATCAATAGAACGGTTGTTGTATCTGACCTTAATGATTTCATGGTTGTCGTTTAGCTCTATCATTGGCACCCTTGAGCGAAGATCAGTCTTAGAATCAGTAAACCGATAATTAATCCAGCTACTTGTCAAAGTCAGAAAGTTCTCTTTACTTTCATCACGAAGAATTGAGGCTGCTTTGAATCCATCAACCAAGATCGAATCGCCTCCCTCGGTAGAGCTCTCGAGACAATGCAGTAGCTGCACCGTTGGGACAGGGTCTCGGTATGGATTATCAGTGTGGGACCCAAGCCCTAGATTCGTATAAGCAAGATTGTTTGGATTGACTTCAGTTCTCACCTCAAAAAGAGCCCCGTAGTTGGTCTCACGCGTGTATCCGATTTTACTGATGACTTTTAGTACTTGACCTTCAACAGATGGGGTGCCTGTGATAATAAAGAACCCTATCTCTCTTAATGACCGAAGCGCAGATAACTGCGTATCACTCTCATCTATAGAGTCATAGTTAATGAAAGGAAGTCCAGCCTCAAAACTATTTTTTTGCCAGAGTTTTTTTTGTTTCTCGCTCCTGTCTTCAAAGTGATCATTGAGGTCATAGCAATTGGAGAGCAGCCAATCTTGCGTAAAGACTGATAAGTGATTTTCAGGCTGAAAGAGGATACAAACATCTCCATTTTCATCTTTATAAGCCTCTTCTATGTATACATCTACTGGCAAGTCTTTCACACTAAAGAGTCTTTGGCCATTATTCTCGTTTCTTGATTCAGGCATCTGGCAGTGATCCCTGAGCCAGTAGCTGAAGAGTGAGCTTTTATTCCCATCATTCCAGTCAATCACCAGCTCGTCGCCGACTATAGAAATTTTTTTGATTAAGTCGATTGTATTCCCTTCATTTATAAAGCATTAACAGTTCAGATTGGCTCTACATTGCCATGTTTTTACTTTTGGATTGTTGGCCAAAGAATGAGACCTCTTTAGGATACTCTGGTAACTCAATACTGTAACTAGTGCACCTGACAGTTCCAGTTTCTTTTCCTCTAACAACCATTCCAACGAGCTCACTAGGGAGATGGTTTGGTGACAGAGCTACTGCATCTTCAGCCTTATAGGTCACAATAAAGAGAGATCTTGAATGGGCCGATAAATTCGGCGCTGAACCATGCAGTAACTTTGAATGCATGAGGCAAGCAGAGCCCGCCTTTCCAGTGCACTTTATAGCCTTGTTCTTGTTCGACTTCATAACTTTGTCATCAACTGCACCTGTAAAAACACCGTTCTGCCAATGAGAGTGGAGTGGTCCGTTATGTGTCCCTGGGACGACCTCTAATGGCCCATTATCCAGAGTCACATCATCCAAAAAATACAGGACGGTCATGATATCTTCATTTGAATGCGGTTCAAAAGGAAAATCCTGATGGAACTTTACTTCGGTACCAGCACCAGGCAACTTAAGATTTATTTTGTTGCCCAAATGAGTGATATTTGGACCAAAGATTTCAGAAACTAAATCCAGTGCATTATTGTCTTTGACAACATCCAGGCAAATATCAGAAATCTCTGCTGGGGAAGTTATTCTTCTAACCGCAGGTGTTTCAGGTGAGTGTGTTGTTGGCTCAAGATCAAATCGAGGCCTGCCGTCCATGATTCTGCCGAAGGGCTCTTTATGTTTTTTGCTCTCCTCAACCCACTTGGATAGCTCAGAATTTAGTGATACGAGTTGTTCACTGGTAATGGCGTTCTCAAAGAAGAGGTAACCATCCCTATGAAACTGGTCAATTAAGTCTTTATTTTCGTGCATATCAAGCCTCCAAATCGCATTATGTACCAAACTCGAGAAAAAATAAAGAAAAATTTAATGGTTGATTAGAAAGAATATAAAATTATCGCCATGGAAATGCTATTTGAAAATTTAAACTTTATGCACTGGTTAGTTCTCGGGCTTTCGCTTATCATTCTTGAACTTTTTTTGTGGACCGTATTTCTGCTCTGGATTGGGGCATCAGCAATTACAGTCAGTATCTTTTTCTATCTTATGCCAGAAACTGCATGGCCAATACAGCTCCTCATCTTCGTTGCACTTTCTTTAACTTCAACCTTCCTTGCAAAACGATACTACCCCGTCAAAACGGTTGACGACGAACTACACGAGAAAGCCAAAACCTACATAGGAAAAGATTGCAAGGTAAGCTCCATTGAGGATGGGACCATTAAGGTTCAGATAGGAAGCTCCCTCTGGTTCGCAAAGGGCCCAGAACTGAGTATTGGGCAGACCGTTAAAATAATTGATGTCGAGTCTTCGACCTTCATAGTCGAGCCAGTCGACTCTTAACTGGGTTAGCTGATTCCGTACTGAGACCTGTAGCTCTCTATATCATTTAGGACCTTTGAGTCATTGCTCGACCTCAAATAGTCTATGATGTGAGACAGATTGATGATGCTCAGTACTGTCATTCCAAAAACCTGCTCAACCTCCTGTATGGCAGAGAGATCCCCCTTCCCTTTTTCTTGACGGTCAAGTGCTACAATGACCCCTTTGGCGTTAGCCCCACAATCATTGATAATATCTTGTGCCTCTCGAATCGCAGTGCCCGCTGTAATGACATCGTCGATGATGAGTATGTCTCCCTCCAAAGCGTGTCCAACAATGCTTCCACCCTCACCATGATCTTTGGTCTCCTTTCGATTAAAGCTGTAAGGGACGTTTCTATTGAAAGAGTCATTGAGAGCTATTGAGGCAGCTGATGCTAGAGGGATGCCTTTATAGGCAGGCCCAAAGAGGACATCAAACTTAAGGTCGCTCGCTTCAATTGCTTGTGCATAAAACTTTCCTAGCTCCGAGAGATGACTGCCCGTATTGAAGAGTCCAGCATTAAAGAAATAAGGGCTCACCCTTCCAGATTTAAGAGTGAACTCACCAAACTTTAATACTCCAGTTTCCAATGTAAAGTCAACAAAATCCTTCTGATACTGTTCCATCAAATATCCCTAAACAATTAAAATGAGTGCAATGAGAATTATAACAATTAATGTCAATGGAATTCGGGCGGCTGAAAGAAAAGGCTTCTTTGATTGGCTAAAAAAACAAAACGCTGACGTTGTCTGCCTGCAAGAGATTAAGGCGCAAGAGGACCAGCTTGATGAGCGCTTTTATCCCGATGATATGCATACCTTTTATCACAGCGCGGAGCGAAAAGGTTATAGCGGGACAGGCCTCTACTGCAAATCCAAGCCTGATAAGATTTCTTTTAGTCCTTGGGATGACATGAACTCAGAGGGCAGAATTATTCAGGCTGACTTTGGTGATCTAAGCGTTCTGTCAATCTATTTGCCATCTGGTTCATCTAAAGAGGAAAGACAGGCCCTAAAAATGGAGTTTATCTATGAACGTTTCCTGCCCCACTTAAAGGACCTGCAAAAAGATGGAAGGAAATACATCATTTGTGGTGACTGGAACATCGCCCACAAAAAAATTGATTTAAAAAATTGGCGCTCAAACCAGAAGAATTCGGGCTTTCTTCCAGAGGAGCGTGCCTGGCTCGATATCCTTTATGACGAAGTCGGCTTTATAGACTCCTTCAGAGAAATTAATCAGGAAGAGTTCCAGTACACCTGGTGGTCCAACAGAGGTCAGGCCTGGGCCAACAATACCGGATGGAGGCTTGATTATCAGGTGGTCAGTTCAAACCTTGCAGGGGCTGCTCGATCCTGTGAAATTTACAGAGAGGAGCGCTTCTCAGACCACTCACCGCTGACTATTGATTACCAACTATGACAGAGACCAAGCATCTGCGAAAAATTCAGAGCTTTGTGAAACGCTCAGGAAGACTCTCCAAAGGCCAATCACTAGGCCTCAATGAGCTATGGGCTGATTATGGGATTAATGTTGACAAGACGCTTCTCAACTTTGAAGAAGTGTTTGGCAATCAGAGTGAGGTTACCCTTGAGGTCGGCTTTGGCAATGGTGACAGCCTTCTAGAGATG
The DNA here is from genome assembly GCA_938086805.1 of uncultured PS1 clade bacterium. Lineage (GTDB taxonomy): Bacteria > Pseudomonadota > Gammaproteobacteria > PS1 > Pseudothioglobaceae > Pseudothioglobus. The sequence goes on from CALKDH010000028.1 coordinate 4,455, forward strand.
GCCATTCACGAGCCAGGCCAAAACTTCTTAGGCATTGAGGTCTATGAGGCTGGCGTTGGGAGGCTGGTTAATGAGGCGAGCAAGAAGAGTATCAATAACCTCAGGGTGATCAAGGAGGACGCGGTCGAAGTTCTCGAAAACAATATCCCTGATGGTAGTATTTCCAACTTTCAATTATTTTTTCCTGATCCTTGGCACAAAAAGAGGCACCACAAGCGTAGAATTGTACAAAAGAGCTTTTTAGACCTGCTTTCAAGAAAACTGATAGACGATGGAATGGTTCACGTTGCAACTGACTGGGAGGAGTACGCGGAACACATCATGGAAGCGCTTGAATCTCACCCGCACTTTAAAAATTGCGCTGGCGACCATATGTATTCTGAAAGGCCTCAATATAGGCCACTTACAAAATTTGAAAATAGAGGTCAAAAATTGGGTCACGGAGTTTGGGATATCATCTTTACTAAAACAAGGGAGAGTTAAATGTTATTTCCTATATTCGTTGTAGTCACTCTTGCTGAAATCTACGTGCTGGTCAGTGTCGGTCAGGCTATAGGTGGACTATCGACGGTCCTCCTAGTGATAATTACCGCATTTATTGGCTCTAGTCTTCTGAGACAGCAGGGCTGGTCTACTATGGCGAAAGCTCAGCAAAGTATGGCTGAAGGAAGGACGCCTGCATTCGAAATGATGGAGGGAGTTGTGATATTAGTCTCGGGTGTCCTCTTGCTTACCCCTGGCTTCTTGACTGATGGTCTCGGCCTGCTAGGTCTCATGCCATGGAGTAGGAGCTACTTCATCAATCACTTTCTGGAAAAGAATGCGGAGCGCGTCTTTAGATCAAGAAGCTCAGTATTTATTCATCGGTCAGGCCAAACAGATACAAAAAATAAAAAAGATGAAACCATCGAAGGCGAGTTTTGGGAAGATAAATAAACTTAGCATTACTCATAGATCATCTAGTCCATAGCATGCAAAACAAAAGAACTCTCGATGACTGGCTCAGCTGGCAAGAAACCTTGATGGAAGAAACCATTGTTTTGGGTCTTGAGCGAGTCAAGATAGTTTATGACAGGCTTTTTCCAAATGGTGTCCCTTATGGCGTTATAACAGTTGCTGGAACTAATGGTAAGGGCTCTACTGTCTCATTTTTAGATAGTATTTATCGACAGTCTAATTTCAAAGTAGGCCGCTCAACCTCACCTCACCTGTTGAAATACAATGAACGTTTTGCGATTAATGGTGAAGAGGTATCTGATGAAATAATTATCAAGGCATTTGAGCGTATTGAGACCCAAAGGAAAGAGGTTACTCTAACCTACTTTGAATTTTCTACTCTTGCAGCACTCATAATTTTTGCTGAAGCCGAAATTGATCTTGCACTGCTTGAGGTTGGTCTCGGAGGAAGACTTGACTCAGTCAATGTAGTCGATAGCGATGTAAGTGTCATCACTAATATTGCAATCGATCATACTGATTATCTTGGTGATACGCGTGAGGCTATTGGCAGAGAAAAGGCGGGCATTATGAGACCGTCAAGACCTTGTATTTGTGGTGATCAAGAACCACCCAAAAGCTTGTTGTCCTATGCCAAAGAGATCGAGACACCTATCACATTCATTTCCAAGGGCTACCTGGGAGAAATAGGACTCGAGGGAGCACACCAAAGAATCAATGCTGCAGTAGCAATCAAGACGGTAGAAAAACTTTTAGGGAAATTTCCAGTATCAGAATCAATGATCTCGAATGGAGTAAAGAAGGCAACAATAAAAGCGCGCTTTGAAAGAAAAATTGTAGGGGATAAACTATTTATTCTTGATGTGGCTCATAACCCAGCGGCGGTCAAAACATTAGTTGATACCTTGGCTGAATCACCTATGAAAACAGTTGCTATTTTTTCTGCACTGATTGATAAAGATATTATTGATATGGTCAACCTAGCATCAGAATCAATCCAGCACTGGTATCTTGTCCCATTATCGTCAGAAAGAGCGATCGAATCAAACGAGCTTAAAAATAAATTTTCCAACCCAAATTTAACCTCAATTTGCGATGATATGGATAACGCTATTAAGCAATCATTAGAACTTGATGACATCAATAGAGTTGTCATTTTCGGCTCTTTTTATACGATTGCTGATGCAACCCTTATTATTGATCAAATCTAATTTCTATAAGAGAGGGTAGATAACTACAAAGCCTTTGAAACTATTGTAAAATTGAGTCTATCTATCAGGGAGCTCATGAGCAATTTTTTTAACAACGTTTGGAGTGCTATCAGTTTACTGGCTTGGTCAGATTGGGTTACCCTTATAATTCTAATAGTCTTTGTTGTTAGGGGCTTTGTTCAGGGCCTAGCGAAAGAAGTCATCAGCTTTATTTTTGTTATTTTTGCAATTGTCCTAGCCTGGTTTTATTACGAAACCTTCGCGAAAACTTTTTTAAATGCCTGGATTAGCTCAGACAATCAGTCCATTTATGCCCTTTCATTTGGTGGAATATTTCTGAGTATTTGGCTGGTTAAAAAAGGTTTGTATAGAATCGCTAGCGCTTCATCAAGCAATCAAAACCCGAATGAACTCAATCGCCCCTTCGCAAATATTGTTATAACAATCCTATTAGGAGTTATTAGCTTTAATTACTTAGGAATGGTTTCAGATCTTAATACATTTGATTCATTGATATCCAATGAATCGCTTAGGAATTTTGTCTCATTCATTGTGCTATTTGCAATATTGACTCTTGCTCTTCTTGCAATGTCAAAGCTACTTAATATAAAGATTGATACTGAAAATCCTTCAATCATGGCACCAGCATATGAGGGTATTTTAAGATCTCTGAGTACTTTAGATGTTCTCATTAATGCAAGAAATGTTGTTGGAATAAAAAACAAATTTTTCGGGGCAATTCTGGGTCTATTCAAAGGGGGTACCTTCGTATTGATTGCCGTCCTTATTCTTCAGAGTATGTCTTGGGTAACTCAAAATCATGCCTGGGTAGAAACTACTGGCGCACTAAGAACATTTCAGGACTGGTCTGTTGATATAAAGCCAGTCTTGTCAAAACACCTGCTGTTTGTTGAAATGGAGCCAGGTGATGTTGTTGTAGAGTTTATAGAAAGTGAAATTTTAAAGGAATAATAACATGTGCGGAATTATTGGAATCCTCTCAACAACTAAAAAAGATGTAGGTCTATATATCTATGATGCATTAACTATTATTCAACATAGAGGGCAAGATGCTGCAGGCATTACGACCGCCAACAAGGGTCGCTTCTATATGCGAAAGGGTAACGGACTAGTTAGAAATGTTTTTAGAACCAAACACATGGAAAAACTTATAGGGGATATGGGTATTGGCCATATTCGATACCCTACTGCAGGAAGCTCTTCAGAAGCAGAAGCCCAGCCATTCTATGTTAATTCCCCTTATGGAATAGCATTCGCACATAATGGAAATTTGACCAATGCCAATGCACTTGCACAAGAAATCTTTGAACAAGACCTTAGGCACATCAACACCAATTCAGATTCAGAGATACTCCTGAATATACTAGCTAGTGAGATTGCCGAAGAGCAAAAGCATCGTATCAATGAGAATGATATTTTTAAAGCTGTAACAAAGCTGCACGAGAGAGTCAAAGGAGCATACGCAGCAATCGGAATGATTCCAGGGTTTGGCATTTTTGGCTTTAGAGATCCCAATGGCATTCGTCCACTCATACTTGGAGAAAGGACTACTAGTGAAGGCACGAAATATATGCTGACTTCAGAAAGTGTTGCTTTGACGGCACTCGGATACAAAATTACGCGAGATATAGAGCCTGGTGAAGCGATTGTTATTGATAGAAATGGGCAGGTTCACTCTCACCAATGCTCTTCAAATCCAAGACTATCACCCTGCATTTTTGAGTTTGTTTACTTTGCAAGGCCTGACTCAATTATTGATAACATCTCGGTTTATAAGTCTCGACTAAGGATGGGCGAAAAACTTGCAGAAAAAATAAAGTTGAAGTGGATTGATGAAAAAATAGATGTTGTAATACCTATTCCAGATACCTCAAGAACGGCCGCACTTCAGTTGGCCAATGAATTGGATGTCAAATATCGTGAAGGATTCATTAAAAATCGCTACATTGCAAGAACATTTATCATGCCCGGACAAAAGCAAAGAAAAAAATCAGTTCGTCAAAAATTAAGCGCCATAGAGTTAGAGTTTAAAGATAAAAATGTCCTGCTTGTTGATGACTCTATTGTGAGAGGCACAACCAGCAAAGAGATTGTTCAGATGGCAAGATCTGCAGGTGCAAAGAAGGTCTTTTTCGCCTCTGCAGCACCACCTGTTCGATACCCTAATGTTTATGGTATTGATATGGCGAGTAAAAATGAATTCATTGCTCACAATAAAACTACAGATGAAGTTTGTGAGGCTATTGGTTCAGATAAATTAATTTATCAAAACCTGGATGACTTAATTTGGTCTGTTCAACAAGGCAATCCAGAAATCATTGCGTTTGACTGTTCTTGCTTTGACGGGAATTATCTTACCAACGACATTGATAAACCATACCTTGATAAGCTTGAAGCAGAGAGATCTGATAAAGCAAAGGAGGATAAAATCACTAATGAAAGTTCTGAATTAATCTACAATGATGCTGATTAATCAACAAAATCATGAAAGATAGTAGCTTTAAAACTAAATCAGTTCGTGAAGGCCATCAGCCTTCTAACGAGCAGGAGCATTCTGCTGCTATTTTTTTAACATCAAGCTATCGTTTTGATAATGCTGAGCAAGCTGCTGAACGCTTTGAAACGAATCAGGGCAATGTCTACTCAAGATTTACCAATCCAACAGTCAGCTCATTTCAAGACAAACTAGCAGTCCTAGAGGGAGCAGAAAAGTGTCAGGCAACTGCCAGCGGAATGTCTGCGATATTTGCAACCATAATGACTATTCTGAAACCGGGTGAACACATGGTTGCCTCAAGATGCATGTTTGGAACCACCATTGTTCTTCTAAACAGCATTATTGAAAAGTTTGGAATTAATGTCACTTTTGTAAACTTGTCTGATTTAGATGGATGGAAACAAAGTATTCAAAAGAACACTAAATTATTTTTGCTGGAAACTCCCTCAAATCCTCTAGGGGAGGTTGTTGATATTGAGAAATTAGCTGCTATTTCAAAGAATAATGATATCGTTTTAGCGGTTGATAATTGCATCATGTCACCAGCACTTCAAAGGCCATTATCGCTAGGTGCTGACCTTGTGATTCACTCTGCTACAAAATACATAGATGGACAAGGGAGATGCCTTGCTGGAGCGGTTGCTGGAAAGGCCTCTATTGTTGATGAAATCAGTTCATTTACAAGAAGTACTGGACCTACCCTGAGTGCTTTCAATGCTTGGGTTGTTCTCAAGGGCCTTGAAACTTTGAGTCTTAGGATGAAAGCGCACAGTGAAAGCGCACTCCAGCTGGCACGTTGGCTTGAAAATCAAGCATTTGTAGAAAAAGTTCACTACGTTGGACTTGAAAGCCACCCTCATCATGAGATTGCTATTAAACAACAAACTGGCTTTGGAGGTATTGTTTCATTTGAGGTTAAAGGGGGACGAAAGGAGGCATTTAATCTCATCAATAATACAAAAATGATTTCAATTACGGCAAATTTGGGTGACGCTAAAACTACGATTACGCACCCATCATCTACAACCCATGTAAGGCTTACAAAAGAAGAAAAGAAGCAAACACATATTGTAGAAAACCTGATTCGTATCTCAGTCGGACTAGAGGATGTTGAAGATATCATTGATGATCTTAGGCCTTAAGTTGAATTTTAAGCGTAATTCAACTATGTTAAAATTTATCCATCGAAAGATTTGACAAGAATTATGAAGCAAAGCAGCTATTCCTATGATGATTTAATCCAGTGCGGCAAAGGAGAGTTGTTTGGTCCTGGCAATGCACAGCTTCCTCAGCCACCCATGCTCATGTTTGATCGAATAACAAATATCAGCGAAAATGGAGGAGACTACGGTAAAGGTGGTATGACTGCTGAGCTTGATATCAATAAAGATTTATGGTTCTTTGATTGTCACTTCAATGAAGATCCTGTCATGCCTGGATGCTTAGGTGTTGACGCAATGTGGCAGCTAGTTGGATTCTATCTTGGCTGGCTTGGCGGCCCTGGTAGAGGACGTGCACTTGGCTCAGGTCAAATTAAGTTCACAGGACAAGTACTCCCAACCAATAATAAAGTTACCTATAACATTAGTTTGTCGCGTGTTATTGCAAGAAAACTTTATATGGGGATTGCCGATGCAACAATGGAGGTAGATGGCAATATTATTTATGAGGCAACTAACCTAAAAGTTGGCTTATTCACCGATACCTCTTCATTCTGATGAATAGGGTTGTCGTTACCGGGATGGGTATTGTTAGCAGCCTTGGTGCTAACAAGCTAGAAGTACTCGAATCTCTCAAATCTGCCAAGTCTGGAATTGAATTCAGTGAAAAATATAAGGAAATGGGTCTTAGGTCAAATGTTCATGGCTCTATTCCAGAAATTGATACGAGTGAGGTAATTGATCGGAAAATGCTGAGATTCATGGCAGATGCAGCAATCTATAACGCCATAGCATTAGATGAGGCGATTAAAGAGTCTGGATTAAGTGATGAAATGATTTCTCATGAGAGAACAGGTTTAATTATGGGCTCTGGGGGAGCTTCAAATGTAAATGTTATTGAGGCTGCGGATATATTACGAGAAAAAAGTATCAAACGTGTTGGGCCCTACCGTGTGCCTAGAACAATGGGCTCTACAACTTCCGCCTGTCTATCAACTCTGTTTAAAATAAAAGGCATTAACTATTCAATTAGCTCAGCCTGTTCAACAAGCGCTCACTGCATTGGTAATGCAATGGAGCAGATTCAACTTGGAAAACAAGATGTCGTCTTTGCTGGTGGAGGAGAGGAACTAGACTGGTCGACATCAATGCTATTTGACTCCATGGGGGCGCTTTCGTCAAAGTATAACGACGCACCTTCAAAGGCTTCTCGGGCTTTTGATGCTGATAGAGATGGCTTTGTAATTTCAGGTGGTGGTGGTGCTCTTGTTCTTGAATCCTTGGACCATGCAGAGGCTCGAGGTGCAAAAATTATTGCTGAACTAGTTGGCTATGGCGCAACCTCAGATGGCTATGATATGGTGGCGCCCTCTGGTGAGGGAGCAAGAAGATGTATGGAAATCGCTATTGCCGGAGTCAATGGACCAATAGACTACATTAATGCGCACGGCACATCAACTCCTGTGGGTGATATTAAAGAGCTTGGTGCCATTAAAGAGGTTTTTGGAGATAGCTCAATTCCACTTATTGGTTCAACTAAATCTTTATCAGGGCATGCTCTTGGTGCAGCAGGTGTAAATGAATCCATTTACTCGCTATTAATGCTCAAACATAACTTTGTTGCTGAATCTGTCAACATTGAAAATCTTGATAGTGAGGCATCTGGAATGCCTATTGTGACTGAAAATCAAGATCTTGAATTGAACCGAATTCTTTCAAATAGTTTTGGATTTGGTGGAACTAACGCTTGCCTTGTTTTTGAAAAATTTAGCAAATAAAACAATTAAGGTCTAGCATCAATCTCCTTCTTCTCTTTTTCAGATGGAAGCATATCTTCCTTAGAGATACCCAGGGCTAGAATCATTGAACTGGCAACATAGATTGAAGAGTAAGTTCCAATAATGACGCCCACAATTAATGCCCCAGCAAAACTATTAATCACTTCACCACCCAAATAAAATAAAGCTAGAAGGACTAGTAATGTTGTTAGTGAAGTCATTATTGTTCTTGATAGTGTCTGGTTTAGAGCTTCATTGACAATAGGCTCAGGCTCCACATGACGTGTTGCTAGAAAGTTTTCACGAATTCTGTCAAAGACTACAATCGTATCGTTCAATGAGTAACCAATAACCGCAAGGATAGCCGCTAATACAGTCAAATCAAACTCAACCTGAAGAATTGAGAAAACACCGAGTGTGATTATGACATCATGAACGATGGCTGCAATTGATCCCAAAGCAAATCGATATTCGAATCTGAATGCGACATAGATTAATATACCTATCAAGGCATATAACATTGCAAGTCCGCCATCATTGGTGAGCTCTTCGCCTACCTTTGGACCAACGAATTCAACTCTTCGCACATCTATCCCTTCACCCAGCATCCTAATAATTGATGAACTTAATTTTGCGCTTGAAGTGGCTTGAGGTTCTAGCTGAATAAGGACCTCGGTATCCGACCCAAAATATTGTACATTTGCACCCTCATATTCTGCTTCCGCAAGCTTAGTTCTGATGCTTTCAAGGTCAGCTGTTTTATCATATCCGAGCTCAATTAATGTTCCACCCGTAAAATCGATACCAAATTTTAAGCCTTGAAAACTTAAAGAGGCTACAGAAACTATTAATAAAATTGCAGAGAAAATAAGTGCAAACTTTCGTTTACCAACAAAATCAATCACTGGAAGATTTAAAGTTCTAAGACTCATATGGCTAACTCCTCAACTTTTTTTCCACCATAAATTAGATTAATAATTGCCCTGGAAACAATAATAGCTGTAAACATTGATGTAATGATTCCAATGGTCAGGGTTACCGCAAAACCTTTAATTGGACCCGTACCAAAACTAAATAAAACAATTGACGCAATCAGAGTTGTGATATTTGCATCTGCAATAGTGAGTAATGCTTTTTCATACCCTGAAGAGATTGCTTTTTGAATATTTTTACTTGAGCGCATTTCTTCTTTAATGCGCTCGAAAATTAATACGTTAGCATCTACTGCCATACCAACAGTCAAAACAATTCCTGCTATTCCAGGAAGAGTGAGTGTCGCCTGAATCAAAGACAAAATAGAGATAATTGTCACCAAGTTAAGCGTCAAAGCTAAATTTGCAACTAAACCAAAAACTCGATAGCGCCAAGCCATAAAGATAAGTACCAAAGCAAATCCAACGAGCACTGAGATCAGACCTTTTTGAATGTTATCAGCACCAAGACTTGGTCCAATAGTTCGCTCTTCTATTATCTCAACTGGGGCAGAAAGAGATCCAGCCCTTAGAAGAAGTGCTAAATTTGTTGCCTCTCTAGCACTATCTAATCCGGTTATTTGAAAACGATT
>CALKDH010000029.1 GCA_938086805.1 uncultured PS1 clade bacterium
CTTTTGATCTGTAACTTTGGGCTTGATATTTTCTGGATCCCAACCCCTTCTCCATTCTTCTCCCATTGTTGGGTTTTGAGTGCAACGAATTGGAACTGTAAAATTATCACTCGAAACACAAATATTACAACCAATACATTCTTTGATTTGATCTACCTTATGCTCTTTTATTTTATTTGGCAAATAAGGGTCTGCAATAGAAGGTCTAGCTGCGCCAATTAAATCTAGAGCTCCTTTTTCGATAAGTTTAGTCATAAGATCTGGGGAGGTCAGCCTACCCACTCCAACTACTGGTTTCGTTGTTATTTTTTTGACAAACTCCACGTAAGGCATTTGGTATGCCTCATCTGGCTGAAAGCGAGAGGTTTGAGAGTCGTTAGACCAGTCAGAGACATTTACATCCCAAAGGTCAGGGTGCTCTGCAAGAAGCTCAACCACAGCCCTTCCTTCCTCTTGATACTGCATACCGTCTTTTCCTTTAAGCTCGTCAACAGCAAACCTAAAGGCAATACCACAACTATCGCCAATAGCTTCTTTTGTTTCTTCAAGCAGTTCTCTTGTGAGCCTTAGTCTGTTTTCTAGGCTACCTCCATACTCATCAGAACGATTGTTCATGTCCGGCAATATAAATTGTTGGGCCACCGACATGCCATGCCCAGCGTAGACATAAACAATGTCAAAACCAGCCGCCTTTGCATTCAGCGCAGCTTTCCTGTGCCAAGCCCTAAAATCAGATATATCTTTTTTGGTCATTCTTCTGGCTTGTTTAGGATACAAAAAATTGAGCGCTTGAGCATTAGGCGACATGGGTGGTATTCTTGAAAAAAGATTGGTTGAGTTGTGACCACTATGAGTGAGCTCAATAGCCGCTAGTGCCCCGTGCTCATGCACAGCATCTGTCATCAGTCGAAGAGCTGGGATATCTTTTTTATCCCAAATTCTCTGTTCCGCATAAGGCGCCAAATCAGAGCTTGGATGAATCTCTGCCTCTTCAGTGCTAACAACACCCCAGCCGCCCTTGGCCTTAACCCCCCTCATCGCAGCATGGGCCCTTGGCCTTACATGACCCATTCCACAACAATGGGGGACCTGATAGAAACGATTTTTTGTAACAACAGGGCCTATTTTAACTGACTCAAAAAGTCGGCTATACGGATTCTTATTCATGGCTTAGTTATACAATATTAGAGGGGGTTAAAACAAACTATTCTACTCAATGCTTTAATCAAATTTAATGTCATTACAGGTATCATTAGAATTTTATTTCAAATTTTTTAATAGCCAATGTCACAGACCTGGGCCAAATGTTTAGCCTCTCTAAAAAACTCTCTGCCATTGGGCGAATTTAGTGTTTGGGTGAAACCATTACAAGCCTCAGAAAGAAATGAAACCCTCTATCTTGAGGCCCCAAGTGCATCTGCATTGAAATATATCAACAATCATAAAAGTCTTGAGTCATCAATTGTGCTTGCTGTGTCTGAACAAGATCGAAAAATTAAGGTTAGGTTTGGAGTGGCGGAATCTAAAAAAACAGCAAATAGTCAAACCAAACACCACACAACCCCGCTCTTTCCTGAATACACTTTTGATAACTTGGTGTTAGGGTCGGCAAACCAAGTGGCGGCTCTGGCCAGTAGGCAAATTGCAGAAAAAATCGGCACATCACCATACAACCCCTTTATTATTTATGGTGAATCTGGATTGGGGAAAACACACCTCATGCAAGCCGCTGGGCACCTTGCGCTCGAGAAAAATCCTAACGCTAAAATAATCTATGTGCCGCTTATGGATTTTGTTAGAAACATTACGACAAGCCTTCGCCACAACACCATCGAGAATGTTAAGCTTTTTTATCAGTCAGCTGACTTATTGTTGGTTGACGACATTCATCTTATTGCGGGAAAAGACAAATCACAAGAAGAGTTTTTTCATATTTTTAATTTTTTGTTTAGCACCAAAAAACAAATTATTTTTACTTGTGATCAGCCGCCTAAAAACATAAAAGATCTCGAAAACAGACTAAAAACAAGGTTCTCACAAGGGTTAAATTTACAACTTTCTCCACCCGAACTAGAAATGAGGGCAGCAATACTGCTAAAGAAGTCTCAAAACCCACAAATTTCACTTAGCCTTACTGAGGATGTTGCTCTGTTTATTGCAAGCCATGTAGTTTCAAATGTTAGAGACCTAGAAGGGGCCTTATTAAAACTAAAGGCATTTGTTGACTTCTCTCAAATTGATCATTCTTTTATTACCAAAGATGTTGTTGAAGGTGCGCTTGGTGATTTAATTAAACCCAAGAAGCTGCTAATTGAGGTCAACGAGGTTCAAAAAACAGTAAGCAAGTATTATGGTATTACTGTTTCAGACTTGGTTTCAAACTCACGAAAACAACACCTTGTGAAAGCAAGACAGATGGCAATCTATTTGTGTCACGAACTTACCTCATTATCTTTAGCAAAAATTGGCCAGAATTTTGGTAACCGCGACCACTCTACGGTTTTGTATTCATGTGAAAAACTCAAGGCTTTAATAGAGACCAATGGTGAGATAAGAAACGACGTAGAAAACATTAAAATTAAAATTACTAACTTATAAACAAAATAATTATTAGTTGCGTTGTTAGCAAGAAAGAAAACATTTTATAATTAGAACAATAACTAACAACTTAATAATTAATAAGCAAAGATATCAACAAAATAATCACAACTTAGTCTATTGATTTTATTAACTAAAAGGAAGAAACTAACAAGAAAGTGCTCGGCTAATAATAACAATAATTAATTTATAAAGAAGGTACATTATGAACACAGAATTAAGCGTTGAAGAATTGATTGACCCCCTACAAACAGTAATCGGAGTTGTAGAAAAAAAACAAACGCTTCCTATACTTTCTCATGTGTTAATTCAACTAGCTGAAAACACACTATCACTCACAACAACAGATATGGAGTTAGAAATAAGCGCTTCATCTAAAATCAAAAGCAGCTCAGAAGTAACTTTTACTATCTATGCAAAAGATCTTATAGATATTGTTAGAAAACTACCGGAAAAAACACAAATAAAATTCAAGATTGAAGAAAATAAAGTTTATTTGAATGCAAACAAAAACACTTTTGAACTTAACACGTTTAATCATTTAGATTTTCCTGCGCTACCAAAAACACAAAATACAAGCATCATTAAAATAAGACAAGAAGCACTAAAAGAGTTAATTGAAAACACAAGCTTCTCTATGGGAAATCAAGATATTAGAGCGTATTTAAATGGGCTTTATTTTGAATTAAATGCGGAGTCTTTAACGGTGGTTGCAACTGATGGACATCGGTTGTCAATTGGTGAAGTTAGCCAAACAAACAATCTAGATGAAAAAAAGACAGTTATCTTGCCTAGAAAAGCTGTTCTTGAACTTACAAAGCTTCTTAACAAAAGCTCACAGGATGTTGCAGAAATCCATCTTTCTGATAATTACTTTTCATTGATCGACAGTAATACAAAGATTATTAGTCGACTAATAGATGGTAATTTTCCAAATTATAAGCAAGTAATGCCTACAGATTTTAGCAACACAATTGTGATTGATAGAGAAGATTTTTTATCAAGCCTTCAGCAGGCCTCAATATTTGTAGATGAAAGAACAAAAGGGGTAAAGCTGGTTTTTAGAGATGACAAGCTAAGCATTTTCTCCCACTCAGAAAGAGGTCGAGCTGAAACCCAGATTGAGGTTACCAAACAAGAAAAAGAGCTTGAAATAGCTTTTAATATTCATTACTTAATTTCTGTTTTAGAGAAGCTTTCTTCACAAAGCATTAATATGGTTATACCTGGTGGTGAGAACAAATCTTGTCTTATCAGCGCTATAGATGACGAGAGCTATCAATATATCATTATGCCAATGCGAATATAGATATTAGCCAAATGGCAATTATCGAAAAGATTCATATCTTAAAATTTAGAAACCTATCAGACCAATATTTAAACCCTGACAGTAAAATAAATCTTGTTGTTGGATTTAATGGACAGGGCAAGACAAATTTCATTGAGTCTTTGTATTACTTAGGACATGGAAGGTCTTTTAAAACCAAAAACCTTAAGGATATTGTTCC
>CALKDH010000030.1 GCA_938086805.1 uncultured PS1 clade bacterium
ATGCTCAGCCATTTCTATAGCTCCCTCCATAAGGGCTTTATCATAAACTAGAGGTGAGTTCGCATTGACAACAGTCGTAATTGAAGGCTCCTTTAAAAGCGTTTCTTTATCAATGCCTCTTGAAATTCGAACTATTTCAATAGCATCTAACATTCTCTCACTGCCAATAGCATAACCAAATAGTGGCTTTGTCGATAATCGGGCAGCAGCAGATACCGCATGTAAATGGCGCTCGCGAACATCTAAGTCGCAGGGCTCAACTGGATAGCCTCCTAATGCATGAACCGTATTCAGGATTTCTCCAAGCTTGATCAGGTTTGAATAGTCTTCAAAGTTACCTAAAATTCTTCCTCTATCAAGGTCAGACACGTTTGGGGCACTTGAGACCATCGTGTTGATAAAAGATTGACCACCAACATGAACATGTCTTTCTCTGTACCTCCCATGAAGAGTAAATTCACTTGGGGTAGTGGAAATTTTTTCCATCACGAAGTCTGGATCAAACCTAACACGTCTTCCATCACTCCCAATCATTGCGCCTTCTCTTTTGAGAATTTCAACAGCACGCGGTGACTGTATGTCCATCCCTGTATCGCACAACACTTTCAATGACGCCTGATGAATTGACTCAATCTCATCTTCTGAAAAGATTGACATAGGCTGAAAGGGATTCTTTTTTTGACCGTAAGGAGCCTGCTGAAAGTTTGTAACTTCTCTAACGTTTTTACTTCTACCTCTTCTCACTAGCACTCAACCTAATGATGTATAGAATTTGGATGTTAAATGAATTTACATGTCAACACAAGAAAAAATTAATTTCTTGGATTTTGAGCCATCCTTTCTAAAATATCAACGCCCTGTTGTTTCCAAAAATGCAACAGATCAATAAAGATCCAATTTTCAGCAAGCATGTCTCCTTCCCTCCTGTACATATCTATGACTCTCATATCGCCTGGCTTTCCAGTTGCAGGCATACCCATAAAGCCCCCTGTTGGAGTGAGTGTAAGATTAGGCCATCCAAAAAAACCACCAAAATGACCTTCAGCTAATTTGCAAAGATGTCCATTAGATATCCGATCTTTAAAAGAAGCTCTAAATGGCCCTGAATGCTGCTCGGCATATCTTTCAATGGTATAGGTTGCCCCAATTCCAGCAGGACCCCACCAGATCATATCTTCTTTCCAGCTTCTTCTAAGCTCGTCAACTAGAGGTAATTCATTAGTATGCTTCCAATCTCTCATATCCTCAACCATGAAATTTATTGAGGCAAGAGTTTTTTCACCCTCAGCGGCATCCTGCTGATCAAAAAGTAAACCTTCGTGAGTCATTGGTCCTGGCTGAACAAGATGTGCTCCTGTTTGAGGCGGAAAAGGAGTTAAACCAACTTGAATCATCACATGAGGGATATCAAAAAACATGGCTGTTTCAGTAATCTTGCCATCTTGAACTTTATTAAATTCACAGTAACGCAGAAAAGCCATTTTTCTTGATGGCTGAATGCCAAGCCACTCATTATCAAACAAGCCCATCAAGTGACCCATGGAGACGACCCAAACGGATTCAAATCCATCTATCTGGTTTTTACCAGCTATAAAAATATCCATCCTTCTTTGCATATTTTTAAAGGCATGGCGAAATGGCTGCCAGAAGAATTTAGATAATTCTTCTGCATCAGATTGTTCATTAAAAGGGTGAAACCCTCTCCAAATATAATCTTTACCAATATGGCTGCTTAAGACTTTTGAAATTTCATCACCCTCAGCCTTATCCAAGGCTTTGTAATAATCTAAAACTAAGTTTTTTTCTTTTTGAAAATTCTGATTCATATTCCCATCCCATTTAATATCATTCTAGCTCCTCGCTCAGCAATCATCATGGTTGGGGCAGAGGTATTGCCACTCACAATGCTTGGCATGACCGAGGCATCAATCACTCTAAGGTTACTCATGCCTTTTACTTTTAAATCATCTGGTGAAACGACTGATAGATCGTCAGTACCCATTTTGCAGGTCCCCACAGGATGATAGACGGTAACAGCAGTCTTACGAATATATGCCAATAGATCCTCATCAGACTGGATAGATTTTCCTGGAGCAATCTCCTCTCCTCGAACCTCATCAAACTCTTCAGATGATAAAACTTCTCTCGCTTTTTTGATGGCCTCAACAATATTTGCCTCATCTCTAGAGTCAGATAAAAAGTTATGATCAATCAGGACTTGATATTTTTCACCATCACTCTTTAACTTAACTGAGCCCTTGCTATGAGGCCTTAATAAACAGGTAAATAATGAATAGCCATGTCCGAACTCAAATTTTCTTCCTCGATGACTTCGATATATAGGCGTAAAGTGAAACTGGACATCAGGGTATTCAGGACTCCCTAGTTTTGTCGCTGCAAAACCGCCAGCCTCTACAAAATTACTCGTCCACCAGCCCATTCTTCTTAATAGAAAATTAAACGGCGAGGTAAGTACTTGGGGTATAAGTGACCTCCAAGACACCCCAATAGATTCTGC
>CALKDH010000031.1 GCA_938086805.1 uncultured PS1 clade bacterium
TGTTTCAATTCTTGGTTTACCAATCTCATCATTTCGATTAATATTGTCTACACCATCAATCGAGTTTAATATCTCCTCAAGCCTATCAGCAGCTAAAACTCTCTGGGCATCATTAGCTGAGACCAATGTAACCTCAATATCCGCTCCTTGAGGAGGGCCCGGCCTTAGTAAAGAGATTCGAATTTCTTCAGCGCCCTGAACATTTTCAACAAGCTCTTTGAGTTTTTCTTGCATGTCTTCAGCTGAACGCTCTCTATCACTTGTTGGTGTAAGGGCAATTTCAATATCAGCCTTATTAGTGAAAAATGCATCAATTTTGGATGTGTAAGATTTCAAATCCTCACCAATTTCATTGACGATTAAATTTTCTACATCAATGACAATTTTTTCAGTGTAAGAGGCTGAGCTTCCATTTGGAGCCTCAATGTTTGCAAACATTACTGTCGCTCCTCTTGATGGAAAGAGGTTGAATGGGATATTTTTCATGGCAAACATTGCCGAATATACTAAAAGACCAATAAATAATGGAACGATAAGATAACGCCACTTGAGGATACGAACCATACATCTGTTGTAGAAATTTTCAAAAGGAACAAACCATGTCTTTTGTTTCTCTACTTTATTTGTAGCTAAGTGAGCTGGGAGAGCAAAGGTAATCTCTAGAAAAGATATTGCGAGTGCAAATAATACGACAACAGGCAAGACATAGATAAATTTACCTAAAACTCCAGACATCAAGAAGAATGATGACATTACAAGCATAGTAGAGATAATTGTCGTAACTACAGGCATGATAACTCTCTTCAAACCCATCACCACATTTTTATAGAGATTTCCTTCTTTTGATTTGTAGTGATGGATACTTTCTGCAATAACAATACTATCATCCACAACTATTCCAAGGACAAGAATAAACCCTGAAAGTGAAATTAGATTAATTGTATTTCCAGTAAGTCCAAGCCCAAAAACAGTACCCAAGAGTGTAACTGGGATACTTACTGCAACCCAAAAAGCGGTTTTTATTGAGAGGAAAACACCCAGAACAACCAGGACTAGGGCTAACCCGATGTAACCATTTTTGATAATGATATCTAGCCTGTTTGCAACAGCCTCTGAAGAATCATCAGTGTAGAAAATGTTTATATCATCTGGAAAATTCTTCTGTAATTCAGAGACACGCTCTCTAACCCTTTTTACAGTTCTGATAATATCTGCCTGTGGCTGCTTTTTGACCTGAAGTACAAAGCCCTTAGTTCCATTAACTCTAGTAATAGAGGTCTCCTCCTCCTGCCCTCTAAAAACTTCGGCTATATCATCTAATCTTATAACTGGTCCATCAAAACTCGACTTAATAACAACATTTTTAATGTCATCGATGCTCTCAAACTCCGAGAGAATAACAATATTTTTTTCAAGGCTCTCTTGATTATTATCTCCAACAGTGAAACGAGCATTTCTACTTGAAATTGCCGAAATCACCTCATTGATTGACATCTCGTATTTAGCGAGTTTATCTGGGTTAACTTTGATTTGAATTTCACTATCAAGATAGCTCGGATTATCAACTGAGGCCACTCCCTTAATTCTTGAAATAGCCACCTCCAGTTCATCAGTGATTTGCCTTGCCTGATTAAAGTTTCCAGATGTACTATCGATGTTGATAGTGACCACTGGAAATTCGGTAACATTAAAGTCGACCACTTGAGGCAAATCAGTCACCTCTTCTGGGAAGGCTTTGACACGGTTTACCGCATTTCGAACATCATTTTTTGTCGTAGTAACATCTTTAAGGTCTGCTTCAAGCGTAACAATAATGCTAGATATACCCTCTCTTGAGGAGGATGTAATTTCCTTAATGCCGCTTACGCTGAGTAGCTCTTCTTCAATAACATTTGTTACAGATTTTTCGACATCTTCGGGCGAAGCTCCAGGATAAGCTGTGGTCACACTCAGTACTTCAAAGTCGACTGTTGGGAATTGATCACGCTGCATTCCTACAACAGACAAAACACCAATAGCTATAAAGGCAAGAGAAAAGACGAGTGCAAATTTCTTTTGCCTTACCAGAAAATCTAAAAAGGAATCCATATTAAGCTATTGTTTTTTGCGAAAGTGTGATTATATAGGCTTTAAAATGAAGAAACAATGTAGATTGAATGAATAACTAAATCGATATTATTAAAAACTTTATGAGTTTCTTGCGCGTTTTCTCTGGTTCTCAGTTAATAATCTTTTTCTAATTCTTATATTACTTGGTGTTACTTCCACCAACTCATCATCATCAATAAATTCAAGAGCTTGCTCAAGATCAAGACTAATTTTTGGAATCAGGGCTACGGCTTCATCACTTCCTGATGCTCTAACATTAGTTAATTGTTTTCCTTTCAAAACATTGATCACAAGGTCTTTATCTCTTGAGTTTATTCCAACTACCATGCCTTCATAGACATCTTCTCCATGACCTACAAAAAACTTTCCACTTTTTTGCAAATTAAAAATGGCATAAGCAACTGACTTACCCTGATTCATTGAAATAAGTGATCCATTAGTTCTTTGTCCAATCTTTCCTTCTTTTTGAGGCTTATAAGAGTCAAAGGATGAATACATAAGGCCTGTTCCAGTAGTAGCTGTTAAGAACTCAGTCCTAAAACCAATTAACCCTCTTGCAGGGATATTAAAGTCAAGTTTCACTCGCCCTTTTCCATCAGGCGTCATGTTAGTAAGTTCGGCCTTCCTTTCTCCTAATTTTTCCATTACTGAGCCTTGATGAACTGACTCAACATCAACCGTGAGCTCTTCAAAAGGCTCACACACTTTCCCATCAATATTTTTAAGAATTACTTGTGGTCTTCCAACTGAAAGCTCGAAACCCTCCCTTCTCATAGTTTCTATCAAAATGGAAAGGTGCAACTCTCCCCTTCCTGAAACTAAGAACTCTGAAGAATCCTCTGTGTTTTCTACCCTCAAGGCGACATTGTAGATTAATTCTTTATCGAGCCTCTCTCTGATGTTTCTAGAAGTAATATATTTTCCATCTAGCCCTGCAAATGGAGAATCATTAACCCTAAAAGCCATGCTTACAGTTGGCTCATCGACACTCAGAGGTGGCAATGGCTCTATCTTTGACGGCTCACAAAGTGTATCTGAAATTGATATATTTTCGATTCCTACAACACCAACAATATCTCCCGCACTGGCCGAATTTACATCATGCCTCTCAAGTCCACTAAAACCAAGCAATTGAACAATTTTTACATTGCGTTTAGAGCCATCAGAAGAAACTAAAACATTTTGCATATTCTTTTTGGCAATACCTCTCTCTATTCTTCCTATTCCAATAGCGCCCACAAATGAAGAGTAATCTAATGAAGTAATTTGCATTTGAAAGGGCCCATCAATATCAACTTTTGGGGCAGGTGCTTTTTCAACAATTACCTCAAACATTGGCGTCATGTCCCCATCTCTAACTGAATCATCTTCAGATGCATAACCCCCAAGAGCAGAGGCAAAAATTACAGGAAAATCTAACTGCTCCTCAGTAGCATCCAATTGATCAAAAAGCTCAAAAACCTGATCAATAACCCAGTCCGGTCTTGCACTGGGCCTGTCGATTTTATTAATCACCACAATTGGATTAAGTCCTTGTTCAAATGCTTTCTTTGTAACAAATCGAGTCTGTGGCATTGGCCCATCTACAGCATCGACTAATAGAAGTACACTATCAACCATAGAAAGAACTCTCTCTACCTCTCCACCAAAATCAGCATGGCCAGGCGTATCAACAATATTAATTCGATACTCACCCCAGTTTATAGCAGTATTCTTTGAGCTTATTGTGATTCCTCTTTCTTTTTCAAGGTCATTTGAATCCATCATTCTATCAGTAGCCTGAAAACGATCGTCAAAGGTTTGTGATTGAGAAAGTAACTTATCTACAAGCGTTGTCTTGCCATGATCTACATGTGCAATAATTGCTATATTTCTTAACTTAACTGCCATATTGACTACTTAATAAAAAAATCGATGGCATATTATCCCGGAAAAATTTCATGAGCCCTGACATAAATCAAAAATCAATTTAGTAATCATCAAAGTACTTCTCTTATAAAATAATTTAATCATTTCAAATTAATTTTAATTGTGGCAAAAAAAGGAAGCTCACGGCGCTGGATGCATGAACATCTGAGTGATGAATTTGTTAAAAGAGCACAAAAAGAGGGCTATAGGTCGAGAGCAGTATACAAATTACTAGAGATTATTGAGAAAAATAAAATTATTCAAAAGGGTGATATAGTTTTAGACTTGGGTGCTGCTCCTGGTGGCTGGTCTCAGGTTGCTGCAAAATTTGTTGGTAATAAAGGAAAAGTGATCGCAAGTGATATTTTGCCAATTGAGGAAATTAATGACGTAATTTTTCTACAAGGTGATTTTACTGAACAGTCCATTTATGATGACTTAATAAAATTAACTGGAGAATCTAAGGTCAATGTAGTTTTGTCTGATATGGCTCCAAATATGAGTGGACAACTATCAGTTGATCAACCAAAATCAATGCATCTTGCTGAACTGGCAATTGACATGGCGATTAAAACTTTAGATTTCAATGGAAGTTTCATAGTCAAAGTGTTTCAGGGAGAAGGGTTTGATGCTTTTGTTCAAACTGCAAGAAAATCATTTAAAAAGGTCTCAGTACTTAAACCAAAAGCTTCTCGCCCAAGATCTAAAGAGGTTTATTTATGGGCAAGTCAGTTAAAATAATTTCATATGCAAAATTTCACTGATATACGGGCTCTTATGAAGAGCGAACTTGACCTAATGAATAAGATTTTAGTCGCAAGACTGGACTCAGATGTTGATCTTATTAATAAAATGAGTCATCACATTATTACTTCAGGTGGAAAACGTATAAGGCCACTCCTTCTTCTGCTTTGTGCTAAAGCTACTGATTATGATGGAGATTACCACTACTCTATGGCAGTTGTCATTGAACTCATACATACAGCAACTCTTCTTCATGATGACGTAGTCGATCAATCGAAAACCAGACGCGGAGAAGACACTGCCAATGAGTTGTGGGGCAATGCACCAAGTGTGCTAGTTGGTGATTTTTTATATTCAAGAGCTTTTGAAATAATGGTCGAGCCAAACTCAATGTCAATTATGAAGATCATGTCAAAAGCAACTAATGAAATTTCAAAGGGTGAGGTTCTCCAATTATTAAATATAAAAAATGCTAACGTAACTCAGACAGAATACTTTGAAGTGATTGAGAGAAAAACCGCATGCCTCTTCAAAGCAGCCTGCCAGATTGCTGGAATTTTATCAAACTCTGATCAAAGAATAATTAACGCAATAGGAAGTTTCGGTATGCATCTAGGTAATGCTTTTCAAATAATCGATGACACCTTAGATTATGAATCAGACTCGAGCATTATTGGAAAGGAGATTGGAGATGACTTGTCAGAAGGAAAGGTGACTCTTCCAATGATTTATGCTCTAGAAAAAACAGGAAAGATTGAAAATAAAATTCTAAGAGATGCAATTGAAAATGCTGATGCATCAAATATTAATGAAATTGTTGAAATACTTTTAAATGTCAACGCCTTTAAATACAGTCGAGACACAGCAATGCGTGAATCAAATAAGGCTCTGGATTCAATTAATTATCTTTCAGACTCAAAGTATAAAAATGCTCTAAAACTTTTGTGCAAACTATCTCTTGAAAGAAGCTCATAAGCCATTTAATGCTAACTCCTAAACTTAAACAACAAATTCGTTCTTCTTTTGATGGAGCTAAAACTCAGTTAAATAATTTTAGTAATCGGTCATCTCAAAACAAAATGATTGCTGAAATTTCTAAAACACTAATGGGAGAATATCCTGATTCAAATCCAATTATTTGCGTTGAAGCGCCAACAGGAACAGGAAAGACGATGGCGTATCTTGTCAGCTGCCTTCCAATTGCAAAAGCCTTAAAAAAGAAACTTATTATTGCATCTGCAAATGTTGCACTTCAAGAGCAAATTCTTAACAAAGATATTGTTGAGGCAACAAAGTATTCCTCAGTAGATTTTGAATTTGCGTTAGCCAAGGGAAGATCAAGATATGTCTGCATTAGAAACTTAATTAATCTCACTGAAGAAAGCTCAAATTCTAATGCTCTGTTCGAAGATGCTCTTCTTTGGGATGAAAAGCCAACTAAAACTGATCTTGACAACTTATCAGAGATGGCTGAAAACTACTCATCTAAAAGCTGGAGCGGTGAAATTGATGATTTAGAGAGCCCTCCAGATCATAGTCTTTGGCAAAAAATTGCGTGCAATAGATTCACCTGTAATTCAAAAAATTGTGAATTTTACAATGACTGCTCTTTTTTTAAAGCTAGGAAGAAGGCGTCAAATTCAGACGTAATTATTGCTAACCATGATCTTGTTCTTGCTGACATTATCAACGGTAATAATGTCCTTCCTGATGTTGAAGACTGCATTTTTATTTTTGATGAAGCGCACCATCTATCTCAAAAAGCTCTATCTCACTTTTCAATTGGAGGGAGTACTGAGTTTATGAAAACTTCAATACGACAAAGCCAAGGGTCAATTGAACAAATCATAAAAATTACTAAAATAAAATCCTTGGATAGCTACATTGAAAAAGTTGACGAGTCTATTAAAGATTTGATTGACCTTTTATCTGAACTTGAGTTTAAAGATGATACTTTCCTTTTTTCTATTCTGGGTGTACCTAAAGAATTAACGAACATAACTAGAGAGTTATTTGTTTTATTTAACTCTGCTTACAATGACTTTTGTCATTACAAGGAGCACTGGGATGAGTTTATCAAAACAAATAAAATAGACCAAGTGACATCCGACAATATTAATAATATTGTTGGTCAGAATAATCAAAATCTTTCCTCTATCCTGTCCCTTCTATCTACTTTCAATCAAACTCAAGACCACGAGAAACCACCCCTGAGCAACTGGATTAACCAGTCCAGACTAGCAAATAAAAAATTGAATTACCAGTTAAATTCTGCCAAGATAGATGTTTCAAGCTCTCTAAACAACATGATTTGGTCTAAGGCTGCAGGCGTTGTTTTAACCTCTGCAACCTTGACAGCGCTTGGGAGTTTTAACAGACTGAATCAGCAAATTGGGTTAAACCCAGATGAAAATCAATATCTCAGGCTAGCCTCTCCATTTGATCATAAATCAGTTGAATTTATTGTTGGAAAGATAAAATCAAGCCCTACAAATACTTTCGAACATACTCAAGAAGTTGCGCAGCAATTAATTAAAAGAATAGATCCACAATCCGCATCATTAGTTTTATTTGCCTCGAACAATCAAATGCAAGAGGTTGCAGACTTAATAGAAAAATCAATTAAATGTCCGCTTTTAATTCAGGGTGAATTCAGTAAAAAAAATATATTAGAGAAGCACATTCAAAACCGTTCAAAAGGCAAAGGAAGTATTATTTTTGGACTAGACAGCTTTGCTGAGGGAGTTGACCTTAAGGGTGATAATTTAAACCATGTCTTTATCTCTAAGCTTCGATTTAGCGTTCCAACATCTCCCATAGAGATGACTACCCAATCCTACCTTGAATCAATGAACCGAAATGCTTTCATGGAGATTTCACTTCCCGACGCCTCATTAAGACTAATTCAAGCCTGTGGGAGACTTATTAGAACTGAAACTGACAGTGGAACAATTACTATTTTCGATAACAGGCTGATTAATAAGTTTTATGGAAAGCTTTTGCTTAAAGCACTTCCAGAATATAACGTAATCATTGAATAAATATGGGGCTACTTGCATCTGCAACATAACTTAAAATGTATCTAAATAGAACTAGAGAGTCATAATTAAAATGCAGTCTAGCAATCGCAGCAAAAAAAGTCAAAAAGTCACTCTAATAGGTGCTTTAATTGATTTTGTTCTTTCAATAATTAAAATTGTTTTAGGATTTATTGGTCAATCTGGAGCCTTGATTGCTGATGGAATTCATTCATTTTCAGACTTATTGACCGACTGGGTTACATGGTATGCTGCAAAACTCTCTGGTGATGCGCCAGATGATGATCACCCATATGGACATGAAAGATTCGAGACGGTTGCAACACTAGGATTGAGTATTTTTTTAGCAATTGTTGGAACGATCATTATTTTTGATGCCTTTGGTCGTTTCTCAAATCCCAATGAGCTCAAACATGAAAGTTGGCTAATTGCCGCTGCAGCATTATCTATTCTGAGTAAAGAAGGGTTATATTGGTACACCTTAAAAATTGCTAAAGAAGTTAAATCTGACCTTCTTAAGGCAAATGCATGGCACCACCGAACAGATGCATTCTCATCTGTAGTTGTGGTTATTGGAATTATTGGTGCTGCAAATGGGTATTTTTTCCTTGATAGTGTTGCTGCTATCGTTGTTGGAGTTTTAATTATTTATATTGGATGGCAACTTGGTTTTGAAGCAACTAAGGAGTTAGTTGACACTTCAATTGATCAAGAGGATATAAAAGCACTCCATGAGGCTCTTGCAGAAATTAAAGGTGTTAAGAGTGTCCACACTCTACGAACTCGAAAAGTAGGACATAAAAAATCAGCAGATGTTCATGTTCAGGTGAATCCATTCTTATCGGTTAGCGAGGGTCACATTATTAGTGTTAGCGTTGAACGAGTTGCTAAAGAATGTATCGAAGATCTTGACGATGTCACTGTTCATATAGACCCTGAAAATGATGAAGAAAAAGAGGATGCTCCTTATAAAGATCTACCTGAGCGTGCACAAGCTCTTCAAATTATCAGTCAATCTTTAAAGCTTGAAAATATAGGTTTTGAAATTGAGAAAACTCAGCTTCACTATTTAGATGGTGAAATTTTGGTTGATTTTTACCTTTCAATAGATTATCTAAAAAACAATACAACTGAACAGATTCAATCAGAATTCAGCTTAGCCCTTGAAAAACTTCCAGGATTTGGCCAAGTCAAAGTCTATTACAGTTAGACTATAGTGCGTGATAACCATGGCAGATAGCCCCTGCTAGAGCATCACCTGCATCAGCTTGGGGTGCTTTGTTTAGTTTTAAGAGTTGCTGAACCATAAATGAGACTTGCTCCTTTGTGGCATGCCCTCTCCCTACAACAGCTTTCTTAATTTGATTAGCCGTGTAATCAATGATCGGAACACCCTTTCCTCCAGCAGCTGAAATTATTGCACCGCGAGCATGGCCGAGCTTAATTGCAGCATCAGGATTGGGTCTGTCAGGCCGCATAAATACCCTCTCAACGACAACAATATCAACCTCGTGCTTATCAATAATTTCTTTTATTCCTTCATAAATGGTAATAATTCTTTCATTTAAATCACCTTGAGTTCTAATACATCCACTATTGATGTATGAAAACTTGAGTTTATTGGCTTCAATTAAGCCAAAACCAGTAATTCTAGAGCCGGGATCTATGCCAAGTATCTTCATAAAGCTATTCTATCAGCTACGTAAAAACAAGCCAGTATTTTAGTAAAAAAGATATAATGCGATTTGACTTTAAATTAAGAGGGGAACTATGTCTGTTATCGAGCTCAAGCAATCTAACTTTGACGAAACAATAAGCAATAATGATATTGTCATCATTGACTTTTGGGCTCCATGGTGTGGACCGTGCCTCCAGTTTGCTCCTACCTTTAAGGAGGCCTCAGAAAAAATAGATGGGGTCACTTTTGCGAAAGTAAATACTGAAGAAGAGCAATCTCTTGGCGCTCACTTTGGAATCAGATCAATCCCTACATTGATGATATTTAGGGAGCAGATTGGAATATTCTCGCAACCTGGGTCCATGACTGCTAAGGATTTAGAAGATTTGCTTGACAAGGCCAAATCAATTGACATGGATGAAGTCAGAAAGGAACTTGAAAGTCAAAAGTGACTTTACCACAAAAGTTCAGAATATTTTTTCTCGCTAAAACCAACCATCACATTTCCATTCTGAATTAAAACAGGCCTTTTAATAAGTGTTGGATATTTGGATACAAGTTCATAACCAATGTTTTGTTTTTCAATATCAGTTAATGATCTATAAGAGGTGGAGCGTTTATTAATTAAAAACTCAAGGCCTACGCCCTGCACCATTGTTTCATATAGATCTTCTGATATTGGGTTTTCTCTGAAATCTATAAACTCATGTGGCAAAGACTTGCTAGATAAAAACTTTAGAGCTTTTTTAACTGTGTCACAGTTTTTAATACCATAAATTGTCAATGAGCCAGTCATCAAGCTAAACTTCTAATAAAAAGGTCACAGGACCATCATTGACTAGTGAGACTTTCATATCGGCACCAAATACTCCAGTCTGAACTTTAAGGGATGAGTTCTCAGTTTCCTCTACAAAGTAGTCGTAAAGACCCTGTGCATCTAGAGGTGGCATAGCAGTTGAAAAGCCAGCTCTGGTTCCATTTTTAGTATCTGCAGCCAAAGTAAACTGAGAAATTATTAAAATTTCTCCATTGATATCCTTAAGGCTTAGGTTCATTTTTTGATTTTGGTCAGGAAACACTCTATAAGAGATAATCTTGTTAATCATTTTATCTGCCATAGACCTTGTATCTTGTTTCTCCAAACCCAAAAAAACTAAAAGGCCTTTTTCAATTGATCCAACTGATTTCCCAGAAACGTTTACCTTTGAGGAGCTAACTCTCTGAATTAACGCTTTCATTGACTATGATGAAAGATGTGAAATATCTGCAACAGAAAGGAATAGATACCTCACTCTTCTTATGAGCGCAAGCCTAGAGCTTCTAACCTTATCATCTTCAACATTGACCATTACATTATCAAAGAATGAATCAATTGAGTCTTTTAAGTTCAATAAAGATTTCATTATCTCTTTGTAATTCTTGCTGCCTGATATTTCTTTTGTTAAGGATTCAATTGCCTTGTATAGAATCTTTTCTGAATCTTCAAGAAACATATTTGAATTCAATTCTTCCAACTTCTCGTCTGAGTCTTTTAAGATGTTTGCAATTCTTTTATTTGCCTCAATTAGACTTTTTGAATCAGCACTTTTAGTAAATTCATTCAAAGCGTCAATCCTGTTATGAAAATCTAAAGGAGAATCTGGCGAAACAGCCAGAACAGCTTCATAAATATTTGTATCAATATTGGCATCTCTGTAATAGGCTTTGAGTCTATCCATCATAAAGTTATAAATATCGCCTGCAGACTTTCGATCAACTTCTTTGAGGTGGAGGCTCAAAGAAAAATCAATAAGTGACTTCAAGTTCAACTCTATTTTTGCCTCTAATAAAATTCGGAGCATACCGAGCGCAGTTCTTCTGAGAGCATAAGGGTCTTTAGATCCAGTAGGTCCTTGACCGATTCCATAAATTCCAGTTAAAGTATCCATCTTATCGGCCAAAGAAACGGCAATTCCTGCATCAGTTGAGGGCAGACTATCCCCTGCAAATCTTGGCTGATAATGCTCCCTTATTGCGACTGAGACTTCTTTTGATTCTCCATCATTAAGAGCGTAATAACCACCCATAATTCCTTGCAGATCAGCAAACTCTCCGACCATTTCACTCAAGAGGTCTGTCTTAGATAATAAGCCAGCCCTCTTTGCAATTTTTTTGTCGAATCCAGCCAAATCAGAGATATTTGAACTTAGTTTTTCAATGCGTTTAGCTTTCTGACCCATAGAGCCAAGAGACTTCATAAACATAACACTATCTAAATCAGCTAATCTTTCTTCTAACTTTATCGCTTTATCTTGATTCCAGAAAAATTCTGAATCAGCCAGCCTAGGATGAATAACTCTCTCGTTTCCGTCAATAATGGCTTGTATATTTGAAGACTCGATATTAGCAACAGA
Source organism: uncultured PS1 clade bacterium (assembly GCA_938086805.1). Taxonomy (GTDB): domain Bacteria; phylum Pseudomonadota; class Gammaproteobacteria; order PS1; family Pseudothioglobaceae; genus Pseudothioglobus. Next base: position 11,871 of record CALKDH010000031.1, read on the forward strand.
AATAAAAAGAGGCAATAAGCTACCCTTTTTATCAATCAAATGAAAATATTTTTGGTGAGACTTCATTGCAGAAATGATTGCCTCCTGTGGAACATCCAAGAATTTTTTGTCAAAGCTTCCAGAGAATGCCTTAGGATACTCAACAAGCGCACAAACTTCATCAAGAAGGGATTCATCAATAACAACTTCTGCATTATTTGTTTTGGCAACTGATAATATTTGGGAGCGTATTAATTCTTTTCTCTTATCAAAGTCAACCAGTATCTGTGCTTCATTGCTCATCATGCTTTCATAATCCTTAGCATGTGCAAACTCTAAATTTGATCCACTAAATCTAAGACCTTTAGACTCTCTTCCACTATCAAGCCCCATGATGTTGGCTTTGACAATTTCATCATCTAGCATTACCACCAGCCAGTGAACGGGCCTAACGAAGGAATAATCTGAGTCACCCCATTTCATTGCACGAGTTATTGGTATGTCATTAATCGACTTTTCGATGATTGCTGGCAATAGATCCTCAATATTTTGACCTGACTCCTGCTTGGAATAGAAAAAATACTCTTTTCCTGCAAGTTCTTTCTTTTCTAGTTCACTAACACTGACGCCACAAGACTTAGCAAAGCCATTGATTGCCATTTCGGGAGATTGAGTTGAGGGCCCCTTCTTATCAATAACTTGGTCTCTCTGCTTTGATTGAAGCTCAGAGACAGATATAGCTAAGCGCCTAGGTGTGGCGTATGCTTTAATAGAACTGAAGCTTAAATTTAATTTATCCAGCTCTTGATTAAAGTTATCTCTGAGAGAATTGGATAGCTTCAGCAATAACTTTGGAGGCAATTCCTCCGTACCCAGTTCTAATAAAAAATCGTGCGTTTTCATGCTCAATATTTTAACTCAATGAATTTATTAATATTTTTTTTGATACTTTTATCAGTATATAAAAATTAATTCACACTGAATTCAAAAAGAATTTGTCTATCAAATACTGATGCATCTGGTGCTGACGGAAGTGGTGAAGCCTTATATACAGCGCGCTCAATTGAATTTCTAAAGGCTCTTGCTTGATCACTACCATCTAAATTTTCACAGTCTTTAACATTTACAGCTTCTACTTTACCATTTTCATCTTGCTGAACATATACATCACAAGTCCAATCATCTTCAGATCCCTGATAGCGCCAAAACGTTCTGACCC
>CALKDH010000032.1 GCA_938086805.1 uncultured PS1 clade bacterium
GAGCCAAGTTTATGAGCAGGAATTGAGGAAAGAGAACCTCCAAATGACCCAATGGCAGTTCGGGTTGCTGCAACAATAACTATTTCATGATTCATAATTGACATTGATAATTTAGAATGCAATTATTATAGAGCTTGAAAAACTTAATTATTTATATTATCTGGAGAATCTATTGGAATTAGGTATTTTGCTTTAATCTTGTTTCAAGCATTTCTCCTGATGCAAACAATATTGGATATGCAATAGATGATAAAAGACTATTAACTCTCTTAAAGTCTCTTACAACATCAATATGCATTGAGCTTGTTTCCAGACTGTCAGTTATCCCTTTACCTATTCGCTGCAAATGTTTCGAAACAGATCGCTTTTCAAGTTTGTGAAGTTCTTGCTTCTTTTCATATAAAACTCTTGCTAGTTCACAATCATTTGAAACGAATGTATTGATTGCTAGATCATAGTTAGCGCAGACTTCCTCATGAATTGAAATAATCTCACCAAAACCCTCTTTTGAAAAATGAATATGCTTTGCAATTTTTCTTCCAGAAAGCTCCATTAAACTGTTATTTACAATATCACCAATATGTTCCATATTCGTTGTAAAGTTAAGAATATTTAACGCTTGTTGACTCTCTACTGGTGTAAGCTCTTCTTGTAATATTCTTGCAATGTAAAGCTTTATTGCGTCATAAAATTCATCGACGGTATCCTCATTTTTTATAATTTCATCACGAAGGACCTCATTATCATCTTTGAAAACCGCAAGTGAGGATACAACCATATTTTGAGAAACTTCTGCCATTCTTAAAGCCTCTCTTTTTGCATTGGCAAGAGATACTGCTGGCATAGAGAAATCATCTGCTTCAAGAATATTATGTTTATTTAATTGATCCTCATTTTTATTTTCAGAGAATAAACCCAAAGATAAATTAAGAAACTGTTTTGAAAAGATAATACCAATAATGGCTACAAATAAATTTAATGTTAGATGATAAATAGCTGGAACTAATTCGAAAGAAATGTAAGCTATTGAGAAATTGGAGAATAAGGAAACAAATGGATAAAAAAGAATGATACAAAGCGACCTAACTAATAAGTTTGCAATTATTGGATTTTTTTCTAATTCTGAGGATTTCCAACTTGAAATAAGAGGCAACATGCCACTTCCAAGATTAGCACCTAGTACAAGATATAAACTCTCATTTATCCCAATCACACCAGTAGCTAAAAAGCTTACTGAAAGCAAAACTATAGCTAAGCTTGAGTATGACAAATAGGTCAATACTAAGGCTAATATTACGAAGAATACTGGCTGATTTTTAAATACTTCCAGAAGAGATTTAAATTCCCTTAATTCTGCTAATTGTCCTGCGGTAGCAGAAATTAATATTAGTGCTAGCAGAATTAAGCCAAGCCCACCAATTGCTCTGAAAACATTTTGGCGTTTATTTTCTTTTGATGCAATAAAACCAAAAATACCGACAGCAAGAAGAAATGGCGCTAAAGTTGTAAATTTTTGTGAGGCAATAAGAACTGCAACAGAGGTTCCAATATCAGCACCCAGCATGGTAATAAATGCAGTTCCAACTCCGATGAGACTTTGACCTGCAAAAGAGGCAGAAATCAATACAGCTGCAGTACTGCTTTGCAACAGAGCAGCAACAATTAATCCAGATAAAAATGCGGGAATTATTTTGCCCTCAGACCTCCGAGCAAACCTTTTGATATTTGTACCGTATGAGCGCATGACACCAGTTCGAACCATTCTAAGGCCCCACAAAAGCAAAGCTATCGATCCTAAGAGTTCTATAAGTAGCGTCACAGTGCTTCAACCATTTTGCTTTTTAGTTCATCATTTTTTGATTGACTGCTGGCTTTGAAAAATTCATCCAAAAATTGATCAAGTTTTTTTACTTGGTCTTTTGAGAAAGACAACCCAAGTTTTGACCTTCTAAACAAAATATCATCTGAAGTACGAGACCATTCTTCTTGAATTAAATAATTAACCTCTCTTTCATAAAGACCAGAGCCAAAATCTCTTCCAAGTGAATCTATATTTTCTGCATCCCCAAAAATATCAAATGAAATAGTGCCATAAGAACGAACTAATCTCTTAATAGTCTCTTTAGTCAAAAATGGATATCTCATTTGAATCTTATTTTCCAAATCCAATTGGCCATCAACACCTATATTTCCTCCAGGAAGAGAAGACTGATCAGTCCAAGAATTACCTCGCTTACCAAGAAATGCTTCTATATGTTTAAGAATAGACTCTGATAGACGACGATAGGTTGTAATCTTTCCTCCAAATATATTGATCATTAGAGTTGACTCTTGCTCCTCAGCCTTGATTACATAGTCTCGGGTGGCTTCTTGAGCTGCGCTTGCACCATCATCATAAAGGGGTCTTACACCAGAATAGCTCCATACTATATCTTTAAGATTAATTTCTGTTTTTAAATATTCATTAGCTGATTTACAAATATAAAGTTTCTCTTCTTCGCTAATCTCAACTTTTCCTGCTGAATGACCATGATCAATATCTGTCGTTCCAATCAAAGTATACTTATCTTCATAGGGAATCATAAAGAAAATCCGATTATCATTGTTTTGGCATATGAAAGATCTGTCATGCTCAAAAAGCTTATTAACAACGATGTGACTTCCTCTTACTAGTCGAACATTTTTTGAGTTTTTCTTTTCAAATGAGTTTTGTAGAATATCATCAACCCAAGGCCCAGAAGCATTAATAAAGCATTTTGTTTGATATATATTCTTCTTCCCATCAATCGTATTAGTGGTTGTTATTGACCATAATCCATCAGACTTTTCAACTTTTGTGACTTTACAATAATTTTGAATATCTGCACCTCTCAAAGATGCATCAACAGCATTTAATATTACTAATCTTGAATCATCTACCCAGCAATCAGAATACTCATAACCAAACTTAAAATGACTCTTCAAGGGCTCTCCAAATTTACTTTTATTAAGTTTTACATGGCTAGTCCCTGGCAGAATTTTTCTAAAACCTAAATGATCATAGAGAAATAAACCCAACCTTAAAAGCCAAGCAGGCCTCATACCTTTTGAATAAGGTAAGATAAATCTCATCGGCCAGATAATATGGGGTGCCATCTTCAGAAGAACTTCGCGCTCCTTTAAAGACTCTTGAACCAAACGAAACTTATAGTGCTCTAAGTATCTTAGACCACCATGAATTAGCTTTGTAGAGTTAGATGAAGTACCAGATGCAAAGTCATTCATTTCACACAAACACACCGAATAACCCCTTCCAGCAGCATCACGAGCTACACCAAGGCCGTTTATTCCTCCACCAGCAACAAAAATATCATAAATTTTATCTACTGATCCTTCCATTTATTTATCCAATATGAAATCTACAAGCTCGACAAATCCATCTCCAGAGAAATTCGTTGTGATATATTTAGGTGGGCTTTCAATACTATTTATTTGGTCAACAACATTTGCAACACCAACTGAATTTTTAAAAAAACCAAACATCGTTGAATCATTTGGAGAGTCTCCAATAAAAATGGAGTTATTCTGAATTTCATCATCATTTAAGCCAAAATTATCTTTTAGAATTTTTAAACTTGTAGAAAGTTTATTATGACTTCCAATCCAACAATTAACATGTATAGAGCTAATCTTAGCTACTGCACCATTTTGTTGAGCAATGTCAACAATATCTTTGATCTTATTCTGTGGAAGTTTAGGGACATCTTCTGCAAAATCAATTGCTAAATCCGTTATACGATATTCTTGATCAGACGCCTCTGCAGTTCCTGAGACAGATTCAAGGATTTTATTTTTAATTTTATTAAGAAGCTTATAGTTGTCACTTCTTTCTTCCTCACTTTGACTATAAAAGTTATTCATTTTTTTATTCATGTGATCATAACTGAAGAAGAAAGCTCCATTTTCTCCAACGACTCCATAAACTGGCCACATTCTTGCAATGTGATCACACCATCCCGCGCATCGGCCAGTGACTGGTATTACTTTATAACCATTATCAGACAACCTCTCCATCGCCATATAGGCATTACTTTTTAATCTTCCGTCCGATGTCAACGTATCATCAATATCTGTAAGAATAAATTTGATATCTTTCAACTGGGATGAATGCATTGTTGTCAGATTTTTCATTAAAACTCCTTAGAAATGATAATCAATAATAATGCTGTAAAAACTAACATTAATATTTTCATATGAACATATATATGTTTATTTTAGCATGGTATAGGCTATTTTGAAGCTTAAAAACACAATAATATTCAAATGATTGATTTTTATTGTTCATATTTGTAATTTATGTTAGACTTACAGTTCAAATGAACAATTTGGAGTCTTAAATGGATTTAACTGCTCGACAAGCAGAGATTTCTGACCTATTGCGTCAAGAAGAATTTATTACTGTTGAAAGCCTTGCTGACAAATTTAATGTCACCACTCAAACGGTCAGAAGGGATATTAATGCTCTATGCGATTATGGGCAAGCCAGAAGAAGGCATGGAGGTGTAGAGCCCCTATCTACTGATGGAAATCTGGCCTATGGAACGAGACAAGTTTTAAATCGAGTAGCAAAGAGATCAATCGCAAAAGAGGTAGCAAAACAAATCCCAAATGGTAGTTCAATATCTCTAGGTATTGGAACTACCCCCGAAATGGTAGTAAGGTCATTATTAAAACACCAGAATTTAAAAATTTATACCAATAATTTAATTATTGCTCAAACTGCAAGTACTAATCCTAGCTTTCAAGTTTATTGTTCTGGTGGAAGGATAAGAAGTGGCGACTTTGATATGGTTGGAAGTCCTGTTGAGAATTTCTTTAATTCTTATAAAACAGACTTTGGGATTTTTGGTGTTGCTGGAGTAGATATGGATGGAGCATTGCTTGACTTCTCAGATGAGGAAGTTCAAATTAGAAGAGTTATTCTAGACAATTGTCGTGAAAGTTTTCTAGTAATTGATCACGAGAAATTTGGACGTGTAGCTCATGTAAGAGGTGGTCAAATTCAAGAAGTTGCTAGAGTATTCTGTGATCAACAACCTCCTTCTGATTTCTCCCAAATAATTCTAGATTCAGAGGCAGAGTTTATATTATGTGACAAGGAGTCAATGTGAGTGCAATTGAAGTAAAAAATCTCTCAAGAAATTATGGCGATATTGATGCCGTAAAAGACGTCTCTTTCACTGTTCCTGAAAAATCATTCACAGTTCTTCTTGGCCCATCTGGATGCGGCAAATCAACTATTCTTAAAATGTTATCAGGCCTTGAACAAGTGAGTCACGGCACAATTAATATTGGAGGATCAGATGTAACCGAAATAGAAGCTTCAAAAAGAGGCGTATCAATGGTATTTCAGTCATACGCCTTATTTCCTCACTTAAACGTAAAAGAGAATATTCAATTTGGCCTAAAAGTTCGCAAAGTTCCTGCTGAAGAAAGAGAAAAAAAGGTCAAAGATGCAGCCAATGTTGTAGGACTAACAGATTTGTTGGATAGAAAGCCTGCCAATCTATCGGGAGGTCAGAGACAAAGAGTTGCATTAGCACGATCTATTGTATCTGAACAATCTGTATGCCTGATGGATGAGCCATTATCTAACCTAGACTCAAAACTACGCGCAGAAATGCGTGATGAAATTAGAGATCTCCAGAAGAGACTCGGGCTCACTGTTGTTTATGTCACACATGATCAGGTTGAAGCCATGTCTATGGCGGATCAAATTATTCTTCTTAAATTGGGTGAAATTGTTCAAGTGGGTGCCCCAGAAGAAATTTACAATTCACCAAATAGTGTCTTTAGTGCACAATTCATTGGACTGCCACCAATGAATGTTATGAATTTAAATGATATCGATATTTCAACTTTAGATTCAAAAATAAAGCCCGCTCTTGAGTCAAGTATTATTAAAAATATTGGTATAAGGCCCGAACACCTATTGTTTTCGAAAAAAGGCCTGCCAGTTACTGTGAAAAGTATTGATTACTTCGGAGGTGAAACTGTATTCAAGCTTACTCATCAAGAAAAAGATTTTTTTCTTCGTGAGCCCAGGCAACCAAAAATTCAACTAGGTGACAAGCTGTTTGTTAGCTGGAACTTAGATGACATGTATTTGTTTGATAAAAATAATCAGCGTTTAAAGTCGTAGGAGCGCTTATTATTAACAAATGTTTAACACTACGATTAAATAGGAGAAAGAAATGAAAAAAATGTTTACCAAAATTTCCTATTGCATAACTGTTGCGCTTGGTATATCAATGATTTCAAGTGCAGCTATTGCAAAAACGGAATTAACAATGTACTACCCTATCGCTGTCGGCGGAAAACTAACACAAGCCGTTGACTCGATAGTTGCAGACTTTATGGCAGAAAATCCTGACATTGAAGTTAATGCAATTTATTCTGGTAACTATGACGACACAAGAATTAAAGCTCTTGCAGCTCTTGAGAGTGGAAAACCCGCTCAGTTATCAGTAATGTTCTCAATTGATGTTCATGAACTTCGTGAGCTTGATGCAATCGTCCCTTTTGATGATGTAGTTTCAACAGATGAAGAAAGAGCATGGTTGAATTCTTTTTATCCATCACTAATGGAAAATGGAATTGCAGCTGGAAAAACTTGGGGTATCCCTTTCCAACGCTCTACTATTGTTATGTACTATAACAAAGATGCTTATCGTGAAGCTGGTTTAGACCCAGAAACACCTCCAGCTACTTGGGGTGGTCTTATTGCTGCCGCAAAAGCATTAACTAAAGATGACGGCTCGCAGTGGGGTCTTATGATTCCATCAACAGGTTACCCATACTGGATGTTCGGTGCGCTTGCTATGCAAAATGGTCAAACACTAATGACAAGCGGTGATAAGACTAACTTTGATCATCCTGATGTAGTTGAAGCTTTAGAAGTATGGAAAGCTATGGGATCTGAGCACAAGATTATGCCTGAAGGCACAATCGAGTGGGGCACGCTTCGTCAAAACTTCCTAGAGGGTAAAACTGCTATGATGTGGCACTCTACTGGAAACTTAACAACTGTTAAGAACAATGCTAGCTTTGATTTTGGAGTAGCAATGCTTCCAGCTGGAAAACGTCGTGGAACGCCTACAGGTGGTGGTAACTTCTACATCTTTAAGGACACTTCTGCTGAAGAACGTGAAGCATCAATGAAACTCATTAAGTTTATGACTTCACCTGAGCAGGCAGCAAACTGGTCAATAGCTACTGGATATATGGGAGTGAGTCCTTCTGCATATGAGACTGATTCTTTATCATCTTATGTAGCAGAATTCCCACCAGCGGCAGTTGCTCGTGATCAATTAGCGTATGCTACAGCTGAGTTTTCAACTTACCAAACAAGTCGTGTTAAGAAAGGATTGAATGATGCAATCCAAGCCGCACTTGTTGGAAGTAAAACTCCAAAAGAAGCTCTTTCAGAGGCGCAAGCCGCTGCTGAGCGTATTTTGAAACCTTATCGTTGATTCGGTCAATTGGCGGATGTTTAATGACATCCGCCAATTATTTCTTAGACTTCAAAAGTAATAATAATGAAAGATAGTACTCGTAATATTCAAGGTTGGCTGTTATTTACACCTGCAGCAATATTACTTTTGGCGTTTACGCACTACCCCACTATAACAACTTTTTTTCAAAGTTTATATACCAATAAATCGATTATAAGGCCTAGAAGATTTTCTGGTATTGAGGCCTATGAAAGCATGTTTAGTGACCCCATATTTTGGAAAGTTTTTGTAAACAATATGTGGCTTGCAGTTGGAACCATTCCAACCTCAATAGGTATTGCAATTATTATGGCTTTGATTGTTAATAAGGCTATTCCAGGAAGAGGATTTCTGAGAATGGCTTACTTTACACCAACCATGCTTCCAATGATTGCAGTTGCTAATATTTGGTTGTTTTTCTATGCACCAGATATTGGATTAATTGATAAAGTTCTTGAAGTTTTTGGTTTTGAAGGTAATAATTGGTTAGGCAACCCATCGACTGTTCTTCCGTCCATCATTGTGATGACTGTCTGGAAGGAGGCTGGCTTATTTATGGTCTTTTATTTGGCGGGACTTCAAACCATTTCTCCTGAGCTCGAAGAAGCAGCAAAGCTAGAAGGCTCTTCTCGTTGGAATTATTTTTGGCGCATCCAGTTCCCTTTGCTCCTCCCAACAACACTATTCGTTTTAATTAACGCCTTCCTTAACTCATTTAAACTTGTTGATCATTTATTTGTACTAACCAAAGGTGGTCCAGACAATGCTAGTAATTTGATTCTTTATTATATTTATGAGACTGCATTCTCATTTTTAGACATCTCATATGCATCTGCCTTAACCATATTTTTATTGGCTTTACTTGCATTAACCGCTTTAGCACAATTTTTCTTTTTAGATAGGCGTACTCATTACCGATGACATATAGAAACAGAATACAAACAAGTGTTGAGCTTATAGGTGCATACATCCTGGCTGGATTTTGGATCCTACCTTTGTTGTATGCTTTTTGGGCTGCGTTTCACTCTAGTAGTGATGCGATGCATTTCGATATATTCTCACCACTAACTCTTGATAATTTTCGTGAGGCATGGAGTCAAGCTCCTTTTGCAAGATTCAGTCTAAACACTTTTTTGCTAGTCTCGTTTATATTGCCTGGACAGCTCTTAATTTCAACATTAGCAGCGTATGCCTTTGTTCGCTTTAAGTTCACGGGCGCTAATGTTGCTTTTGCACTAGTCCTTGTTCAATTGATGATTACGCCAGAAATATTAATCGTTCAAAACTATGTTACACTTTCTAAATTAAGCTTAGTTGATACTATTTCTGGCATGGGACTGCCTTACATTGCAAGTGCGTTTTGTATCTTTTTATTGCGTCAAGCATTTAAATCGATTCCAAAAGAATTAGAGGATGCAGCAGAACTTGAGGGATGCGGAACTATGAGTATATTATGGAAGGTTTATGTTCCTCTTGCTACCCCAACATACATAGCATTTTCTTTAGTATCTGTCAGCCATCACTGGAATAACTTTTTGTGGCCACTCATCATCTCAAATTCAGTTGAAACAAGGCCTTTAACGGTAGGCTTAGGTATTTTTGCCGCTCCAGAGTCTGGAGTTGAATGGTCGATTTTATCAGCCGCCACTCTTATGTCAGTCGCCCCTCTTCTGATCGCTTTCCTAATATTCCAAAAACAGTTTGTTCAGTCATTCATGCAGGCTGGAATCAAATGATTCAAATTCTAAGCTGGAATATACAAAATGGTGAGGGTGTTGATGGAGCTATCTCTCTAGAGAGAATTGCAGATACCATTTTTAATATGTCAACTCCTGATGTCATATGTCTTCAGGAAGTATCTCGAAATTGCAAGCTTAAGGATGGAAGTCAGCCTGATCAACTTAATCAACTAGCAAAAATATTTGTGGGCTATACGCCATTTTTTGGACCAGCATATGATGTTCTGAGACCTGGAGAGGCTGAAAGAGAACAGTTTGGAAATATCATTCTTTCAAAGCTACCAGTCTTGTCTAACTTTAATCATATTCTTCCACAACCAGTGGATAGCAGTTTTAGGCATATGCCAAGACAGGTTAATGAAGTAACAGTCAAGACTCCATTTTTTCCGATTTGTGTCATGACAACTCACCTAGAGTATGGCTCTCAAAAACAACGCTACGCTCAAGTAAAACGCATTCTTGAGATTAAAGATGATATTGACCAATTGTCTCTGAATCCTGCAACGGTTCAAGATCCTGGACCTTACGCAAAGCTTGAAAGATCCAATAGGCTCATTCTCTGTGGAGACTTTAACTTTGAGTCAAACTCTAGTGAATACGATCTCCTTACGAATCATATTCAAAAACAGGAGGCTCTGATTGACGCATGGAGTCACTTAAATCCAAATACTGAACATGCTCCAACCTGTGGAATTTTTGACAAAAAACAATGGCCTGACGGAGCTCATTGCAGAGACTTTGCTTTTTTGAGCAGTAACCTCAAAAACAATATTGATAGTATTAATGTTAACGAGGAAACTGACGCTTCAGATCACCAGCCATTTGTTATATCTATTTCAGATAATTAGATAGACTCCTTAATTTTTATTCTTTGAACGCTTTTCTTTGAAGAAGGCTTTGTTTGCAATGTAGACTTTTTTGCGAACCTCGCAATAGATGATACTTTTATCTTTATTGGTTAAATGAGTTGTCTTGGTAATTTCAAACTCATTACTATCTATTGCTTTTTGCTTTATCTCCTCAAGCTCCTCAGAAGTATATGTAAATTCAGCGTAAAGATCTTCCCTTGCTGGCCTTCTAAAAAATATTTCAGCAGCTTTATCCCAGACAACATAGTCATCTCCAATCAAGTTCATCAGCTGTGTCATAGGAAATGGGTCTACAGATGAAAACATACTTCCACCAAATATGGTATTGACGTAGTTAGCATTCTTATAGCTGAATGGCAGCTTGATTTGTATTTTTAAAAAATCATCTGAAATAAAAACTACCTTCGCAGATGTTCTTCGATACATTGGAGATAAGTTGAAGCCATACTTCATAACCTTTGATTTGGATATGAATTTGGAGGCTATCTTTGCAAGTTTTTGATAAGTAATCATTATTGAAATTGACTGAAGAAACAAAAAAGACATCCGAAGATGCCTTTGATATTAAATGTGGCTCCCTGACCTGGGCTCGAACCAGGGACAAACGGATTAACAGTCCGTTGCTCTACCAACTGAGCTATCAGGGAATAGCGAGAGATTATAACGAGCTATGAATTTTGAGTCAATCAATTCTTAGCTTTTATAGTCACTAAATACCTTCAAAGTGATTGACTTAATTTATTGAG
>CALKDH010000033.1 GCA_938086805.1 uncultured PS1 clade bacterium
GAGAGTTCCTCATGATTTGGGCCACCAGGATTAAGAGTGTAGGGTACATCACCCTCTAAAAACTCATGATTTTGATTAGGTAGTTGATTAAGAATCTCTTTTTTTCCATACAAAAGACCTAAATGAGGTCCATACGTTTTGTAAAGACTAAAAGCATAAAAATCAACGTTTAGGCTCTTTACATCTGGGAATCCAGGGGGAGCATAAGAGACACCATCTCCAACTATATATGCATCGTATTGATGGACAAGTTCAGCAATCGATTTTAGGTCATTGATAGATCCAACAATATTTGAGCAGTGAGTCACAGCAACAATTTTTGTTTTTTTAGATAAGAGTGTTTTCAAGTCATCTATTTCAAGTTCAGCGGTATCGTTATTGATTTGCCACTCCTTGACCACCATGCCCTGATCGACAAGCCTTCTCCAGGCGCCTACATTTGCTTCATGGTCCTGGTTAGTAACAATCACCTCATCACCTGGCTTTAAAAGGCTTTTCATAGCATTTGAGAGAACATACATGTTCATTGTGGTTGAGCCACCAATTATGATTTCATCATTATCAGCATTAATCATCTCAGCAAAAAAATTGGTCGCCTTATCCATATTTTCTCCGGCTATAGCCGAGGTATCAAATTCAGCGTAGGGCTGAACCTTAGTTGAGGTCATAAAGTGATTTAAACGCTCAATCACATTGGATGGCACATAGCTACCACCTGCATTCTCAAAGAACGACCATTTTGCGCTTAATGGGTCTTTAAAAGCTGGAAACTGTTCTCTTACATAATCAACATCAAGTTTTGGCATCAATTCTTCCTTTGGTTAGTTTTTATAGTCTGGCTCTTCTCTATCTAAAATTCGCTTTAAGGCTGCAAAATGCATATCAGAGGCATCATAATCTATCCACTGTTGAGCAGTCTTTTTGGCAACCTTGTGGCTTACTTCATGAATTTTTTGACCTGTTTGGTAGGCTCCAATGAGTGTTTGGCAGGACCTTTCAAAATAATACAATTCATCAAATGCACTCGCTACTGTTTTCGCAGCTGTCAAAACACCATGATTACCCATCAAAAGGACAGGATTGTCACCAAGAAGCGTACTCAATCGCTCAGCCTCTTTGCCTAAACCCATGCCACTGAAGTCTCTATCGATAGAAACCCTTTCATAAAATCGCATTGTATTTTGATCAATAGGTTTCATTTCTTTGTCATCAAGTGAGGACAGTATCGTTGCATATTTAGGATGAACGTGGAGAATACAGCGGGCTTGAGGGTTGTTTCGATGTAGGGCGCTGTGAATAGCCCAAGCCGTAGGATCAGGAGCATTTGGTTGGCTCATTGTGTCCTCATCATTAGCATCAATCAATATCAGGTCACTTGCAGAGATTTCTGTGAAATGCATTCCAATTGGGTTGAGCAAAAATTGAGATCCACTCGTATTAACTGCTAGGCTGAAGTGGTTAGCCACCGCCTCATGCATATTGAGCCTTGCGGCCCATCTAAATGCAGCAGCAAGATCCTCTCTTTCTTGATTAAAATTTGTATCCATTAAGAGTAAGTTTAACCTCTTAAATTAAGGAAGGCAAAACAAATATAACCTAAGGGTCTGGATTTCCAATGGTTGTTGTATAGCTAAACATATCGGCTCTTCCTGTAGTAATTCTAAACTCAACCAGTCCTTTATCTTTAGCGTAAGAATGGCGATTCAAAATAACAACTGGATCGCCTTTGTTGATGTGAAGAGTTTCAGCGATTTTATCGTCTGATATTCCAGCAGTTAAAACCTCTTGAGACGATGTAATCTGAGTATTAAATTGTTTAAGAATGAGTGCGTACAAAAGGTCAGGAATATGAATTGATGAGTCTTGTAAGCCTTCTACAACACCAGCCACCCACCAAGATTTTTCAACAATGATTGGGCTTTTTTTGTCTATGTATCCGAGTCTTTCAAGATAGATAACTTCATCCCCTTGATTAATGCCCAGTTGGAATGCAATTTCTGCTGAAGCATTTTCTTTTAATCTAACAGGAGTTGTTTTATAAATTCTGATCGATGATCCATCCTGTTTTCCATAACTAAAGAAGTTGAAGATACTATTATCAAATCCGTGATCTGAAACGTATGTTCCTTTGCCATGATGCCTGTATAGCACTTTGCTATTCTCAAGCTTATCGATTGCCTTTCTCACAGTTCCTATACTCACGTTCAGCTTATTTGAGAGTTGTGATTCAGAAGGAATGAAATCACCAATAACGAGATCTCCACTATTAATCTGCTGATTAATAAAATCGATTACTTTTTGATAGAGTTTTTGAGACATATGTCTTTATTAGTTTTTTTGTTGGTTATTTTAAATATTTTTTTATCGGGTTTAGGTTGATTTATTAAGCAATTAGCATAACCAACTCTCATTTTTTTTCTGTTCAGTTAATTTTTTTTATTGACAATTAAATATCGCCTCGAGAAATAGATGATACTCTCTACAAGCACAATGCGGTTTTAGAGGCTTGCACGTTTGGTATAGAGGATGACAATTACGGTGAAGAAATATCAGCTTGTGTTTACCTCAAGGACAATCTTGTTGTTAATGAA
>CALKDH010000034.1 GCA_938086805.1 uncultured PS1 clade bacterium
GATAACTCCGCAATGATGAATGGCCTTTATTGGTGGGGCGTTCCTACATTGTTCCGTTGCCCACATAATCCTGATACTGAGGGCTGTGATATTGCTCTTGTTGGTGTACCTCATAGTACAGGCAATGGCACGACTCACAGAGATCAGCACTTAGGACCAAGGGCTGTTAGAAATATTTCAGCTCAGGGTAGAAGAGGTCATTTAAAGTTTGGAATCTCCCCTTGGGAGATGTGTGAGATTCGAGATTTTGGTGATGTTCCTCTTCCTGAGGCCAATAATAATGAGCAGTGCATTGAGCGTATTACAGAGTTTTATGATGTCATCGCTGATTCAGCAGTTAGGCCTGTTTCCATTGGAGGAGACCACTCGATCACTGGAGGTATATTGCAGGCGATTGCGGGTCCAAAATCTAAACTCACTAATGGTGAAAAGGCAGTGCTTGTGCATTTTGACGCGCATACGGACGCCTTTCATCAGCTTGACCATTTTCTCGGTGCTGTTAAATCAGCAGCCCATTGGGCAAGTTATTTAGTAAGAGATGGTTTTGTTGACGCATCAAAGAGTATACAGGTTGGTATTCGAGGAAATACCAGAACCCTTGACTGGCTTGATTCAAGTTATGAGCTTGGCTATGAGATCATTACCAAGGATCAATATGATGAATACGGCACAGAAAAATGTATTGAGATGATACAAGAGCGAGTTGGCGATGCGCCAATCTATATCACCTTTGACCTCGACTGCTTGGATGTTACTGTGGCTCCTGGAGTCTCAAATCTAGAACCCGCAATTGAAGGATTCAAGATGCCCGATGTTCTTCAAATGCTTCAAGGGCTGAGGGGCAAAAATATCATTGGTGGTGATGTGGTCTGCCTTATGCCAACGGTCGATTCTCCAAATCAAATTACAGCACATGTTGCTAATTCAATTATGTTTGAGATAGTCTGTTTAATTGCAGACAACATAGGAAAAAAACCTTAATACTTTGAGTTTTTCAGATGAATGTCAAGCGCCTTAGTTGATATCAAGGTTTCAAGTAAAGCAAACAATAACGAGCCTGATAGCATCAAGAGGCCAAAGCCAAAAATGTAGTTACCTAGAATGTAATACTTTAGGTAAACCAAAATAATTGTCATCAGGTTAAAGATAAAACTGATGACTCCAAAGACCTGCATCCTCCTGATATAAATAACACGTTTTTCAAGAATATTGAGTTGCTCATCAGCCTGCTTCGTTTTTGATTCGTTACTTCCCTCTGTTGTCATTGCACGAATTAATACGCTCAGTGAATGAAGTCTATTCGTATAGGCAACAAACAATAATGAAATCGCAGGAAAGAGAAGTGCCGGAGTTGTAATATCCATAGGTTTATATTTTAATAAGTAATGAGTTGCTATTAAAACTATTTAAAACTTAGTTGATTTAATGACATCAATAAGTTGATGCATATCATCATCATTACTATAGACATGTGGCGAGATACGAATACCCTGACTTCTCAGGTCAACACTAATTCTATTTTCACTAAGACTCTTTAAAACCTTTTCTTGATGATTATTAAAATTCAGAATCATGGTGCCACCTCTTTTCGCTTCAATTCTTGGAGATACAAATTCATCATTAAAAGATTTTTCAACTAGCTTAATCAATTTTTGGTTGTGTTTTCTAACTTGACTAATTCCTAAATTATTAAAGAATTTAAGACTATACGTCGCAGTTATATAGGGAGAAATTGATGGCGTACCACCCCAAAATTTTAGAGCAGTATCTCGATATCGAAAATCATGAATATCAAATTCAAAAGGGTTTTCGTGACTAAACCAGCCTACATCTCGAGGATTACAAAAAGGTAAACGCTCTGAATTAACCCATAAAAAAGCAGCTCCAGGGCCACCACAGAGCCACTTGACGCATGAGCCAATCATAAAGTCTGGTTGAAGCATGCCCAGATTAATTGGAACAATCCCAGCTGATTGAGCAATATCAAGTATTGAGATTATATTGTGTGATCTTGTATGATTAAGTACTTCTGATACTGGTGAAAGCTGACCTGTATTAGAGTATGCATGACTAATGAAAATTATATCTATATCATTAGTCAGATATTTTTTCCAAACTTGAAAATCTGTAACGTCTTCACTTGAAGGTATAAATCTTATTTCAGAATTTTCAGGAAGTGATTTCTTTAATGTAAATCCCATTCCAGGGAAATCCACCTCACTCATGAGGATAACCTTGATATTTTTTTGAGTATCTGGCAGCGACATCAGTATCTTAGTTAAACCAGAAGATAAGTTTACTTGAGGACAGAACTCACTAACTTTAGCATTAAAAAGTTTAGAGAGTTCTTGGTTAAATTCATCTATCGATTGAAGCCAATTATCCCATGGCTCGTTTAGTGAGCTAGTCCACGGATTAAAAAATTGATTATTAAAAAACTTTTCGGCTTCTTTAAGTGGCCTACCAACTGAATGGCTTAAGAGATAGTTGGCTTTTGTTAATATGAAATCATCCTTAAATGAACGAAATGAAGACTCTTTGACTTTAAGTTGCTTTTTTAGAATCTTAATATCATTGTACCTCGAAGGAATATCTTCTCTGTCTGCTGCAGCTCTTCGATCCCTGAGTTTTTCAAGTGAATTAATTAAAATTTCCAGTGGTGGTCCACTCGCAGTAATATTGTCAAGCTGAGACTCTTTCAATGCACTCGATGGGGTAGCAATGTATTTTTCAACAAGTTGGTTGTGGTGTTGTTTTGCAGCATCACCGTGCAGTTCACAAAGCTCTATAAAAAGTGATAAATTTTCTTTGTACCACGATTGATTTGCATCTTTTGTATTTAAAAACTCATCCATAAAACTCGATCGTCTCATGCAGTCCCTAAGAATAGCTTGGTCTTCCGGCATCATATACATAAACTTATCAACCAGCATTTGAGAATAGGCTGGCTCCTTTGCGAGGCAAAGTCCTAAAAGGATATCAATAACATTAATTCCTGCAAAGTCCCCAGCATTTGCACCACGGTAGACTTGGAAACCAACATGATAAGGCTTATAGTATGGCCTTACACAATAAAAAAAGTCATCAACATCTAAGCTGTCAAAAAGAATTTGATTTGATCTGATAACACCTTCAAGTGATTCTTTTGCAACCCTAAATAGCTCCTGACACATTGGATGTGAAATACCAAGAGAGTGAAGTTTTAAAAGTGCGTCAGCAGCCCTTTTGTATGCCAAAATGGCTTTAGTATTGTAATCAAGAAAGATTTTTTCAGCGGGAAGACTTGTAAAACTTTTATAGATACCATTAATCGCTTTATTATGTGTAGATAGGTGGGCTGTAGCAAATCGTGGAGTGACACCAATTGAAGCGCCAATATTCATAGCCAGTCCAGAGGCTTCTTTAAGTGGCGATGACGAATCTCTAGAGGGGTTAGTAATTTCATGTCTCCGACAAGAGGCCATATAGAGACCAACATTGCCTAGTAAATCAAATGCATTATCAAATCCCTCATCCGTATTTCCCTCAGAAAGCAGTTTTTTTATAAATTCTCTGCCCTCATTTTCAATCGATTTCTTTATTCCATCGCCAACTAAATGAACATTGATTCGTTCAGGCTGTTTTTTATAAAGAAATTCAAGTTCTGTGTTCATTTCAACAAAACTATTTCTGATCCAATGATCAAAAGCAATGGAATTTGGGGTCATTTAAAACAAGGTTAATTAAAAAACCAAATCTTATCATTTTTCTTTAAATTTATTTCACTAAAATCTTCTTATAATTAAAATTATGTTGAAGATAATCACTAAAATAATAATGAATAATATAGAATATAACTCATAATATAAATAATAATAATGAATATTACTATGGATTCTAAAGATTTACGTATATTGGCGCTACTTCAAAAAAATGGCAGAATGCCAATATCTGAATTAGCGATAAAACTCAATATGTCTGATACGCCTTGTTTAAGGCGTGTTAAAAAAATGGAAGAATCAGGTGTGATAAGTGGATATTCCGCAAACATCTCTGCTGATAGTATTGGTTTTAATGCTATTGTCTATGTTTTTGTTCGTCTTACTGAGAATTCAAATGCTAATGCTGACATGTTTGAGAGTGCTGTTAAGAAATTAGCTGAGATACAGGAGTGCTCAGTTATTTCTGGATCCCATGACTATCTTTTAAAAATTATCTCAAGAGATCTGCTGAGTTATGAAAGTTTTATAAAGCAATCAATCGGAAATTTAAGATGCGTCTCTAGTATTGAATCCACTGTTGTTCTGAAGCAGACGTTTGCTAGATATGAACTTCCAATAGATGAAGCTGAAAAAAAATCTAATTTTTTCTAAACTGAGGCATTTTCTGATATGAGGCCGCAGCTCTGATTTGCAGGAACTGCAACTTTAATTTTCTTTGGTAGACCTAAATCAAGGTTGTTTACATTTTCAATGAAGTCTTGTTGGTTAAATGATTCTTTTATCATGGAGTTGAATTTTTTCTCCTCACCAATTGTGCTCACTGAGAGGCCATTGTAGTCATGAGCTGGATAGACTTCGGTTGAGTCCGGAAGCTTAAATAGCTTTTGAATGGATTCATAAAGCGATTCGGCAGAACCACCCTGAAAATCGCATCTTCCAGTACTTCTAATGAATAGCGCATCACCAGTTAAAAGTTTATTTTCAACAAGGTAAGACATGCATCCAACCGTATGACCCGGTGTTTCAATTGTTGTAATTTCATATTGTCCAACATTAAGAATATGGCCTTCGCTGACCATGATATCTGAACAGGCTTCAGCGTCAATATTCTCCATTCCAATGACTATTCTTGCATCTGGATAGTATTTTTTAAGGGGGCAGGCACTCGTTATATGGTCAGCATGTATATGAGTTTCAATAATGAATTTCAGATCAAGATCTAGTTCTTTGAGTAAGGCCGTATCTCTCTCAATCATGATATCTACTGCGTCAACAATAGCGGCTTCTTTAGATTCACTATCGGCTATTAAATAAGTGTAAGTGCAACTCTCTCTTTCAAAAAGTTGTTTAAAAATTAGGCTCATATGTAATATTCCTTTAAGACTTTACAAAAATTATAACTCAATTTAACAGTTGTATTTAGACTTCATTTTTTCAGTTTGAATATAGTAATCATAGAGCTTAAGATCTGAGGCTGCATGTTGATCGAGAACGATAGTAGCATTTTGATGATTTTGAAGAACACTGCCAGGACAATATGCAGATAGTGGGCCTTCGATGACGTTAGCAACAGCTTTGCTCTTGTGTTTGCCAAGCCCAAGAAGTAGAATATTTTTGGCCTCCATGATGGTTCCAATTCCCATCGTGATAGCCAGTGATGGTTGGTTCTCATGGCTTTCAAAAAAGCGCGCATTTTTTGAGAGTGTATTTTTTGTTAGTGTTTTCACTCTTGTTCTAGACTGCAAACTGGAGGTAGGCTCATTGAATCCAATATGTCCATTTGATCCAATTCCTAAGAGCTGAAGACCAATACCCCCATGATTTTTTATTTCATTTTCGTAGTGAGAGCACGCTAAATCGAAATTATTATCAAAACATTCTGGAATAAATGTTTTATTTTGATCAATATCAATATGATCAAAGAGTTTCTTCTTCATG
>CALKDH010000035.1 GCA_938086805.1 uncultured PS1 clade bacterium
CTATTATTGATTCATCGTCAAGATCCTTTGATGAATCATTTTGAAACTGGTGATGCATTAGATGCACTTATAGAGAGTGGTAAGGTGAAAGAGGTCGGGGTTTCAAACTTTAGACCGCATGACTATAGTTTGTTGCAGTCCGCAATGAAAAATAAATTAGTAACTAATCAAATTGAAATTTCACTTGCTGCAACTCAAGGTTTCACAAATGGTGACATAGCATATCATCAAGAAAGATCAACAAATTTAATGGCATGGTCACCACTTGGCGGTGGCTCACTTATGACAGATGAGGGAATTTTAGGAAAAACCTTGTCAAAGATAGCTGAAATGCATGATGTTGATAAATCTGCAGTTGCTACGGCATGGATAATGGCTCATCCAGCAAAAATCTGTCCCATCATAGGTACAAATAATTTGGACAGAATATCAAAAATTGCTGATGCAATGAAAGTCAAAATGAATAAAGAGTTGTGGTTTGAGCTCTATATTGCAGCTCATCAAGCAAAGAAAGAAAAATGGAGACTTCCATAATTCCATGCAATTTTGGAGAAATTCCTATCAATTTAACTAAAAATCGTCATTTACTGAGCATATTTTTCAATATTGACTCATGTGCCTCGTATAATCTATAGTTTTTTTAGTTTTGTGTCCTCCATATGAGTAAAAAATATAATGTTGCTGTTGTTGGAGCAACTGGTGCTGTTGGTGAAACTCTAATCTCAATTTTAGATCAGAGAAATTTTCCTATAGAAAATTTATACCCTTTGGCATCTAAACGTTCAGCTGGTAGCAAGGTTTCATGTCAAGGAAAGTCCTGGGTTGTCCAAGATCTGGATACATTTGATTTTTCAAACGTCCATTTAGGTTTATTTTCAGCAGGTGGAAGCATTTCAGAAAAATATGCGCCTATAGCAGCGGAAAAAGGATGTATTGTTATCGATAATACCTCTCATTTTAGGCGTGATGAGGATATTCCTTTAGTTGTGCCAGAGGTTAATTCTCATGCAATTGCAGAGTATACAAATCGCAATATTATTGCCAATCCAAATTGTTCTACAATTCAGATGCTTGTGGCATTAAAGCCTATTTATGATGCAGTAGGTATCAATAGAATTAATGTTGCTACTTATCAAGCAGTTTCAGGTACAGGGAAAGAGGCAATTACTGAGCTCACAAATCAAACTGCAAATCTTTTAAATGGCAATGACGTCGATGTAGAGGTTTATCCTAAACAAATTGCATTTAATGTAATACCTCATATTGATACATTTCAAGAAAATGGATACACGAGGGAAGAAATGAAAATGGTTTGGGAGACCCAAAAAATCTTTGAAGATGAGACCATACTTGTCAATCCTACTGCCGTTAGGATTCCTGTAGTTTATGGACATTCAGAGGCTGTTCATATTGAAACTAAGCAAAAAATAACGGCTCAAGAAGCTCGAGCACTACTTGAGAAGGCTGATGGAGTTGTTGTAATGGATAAACGAGAAGATGGTGGATACGCTACACCATTCATTGAGGCAACAAATAGCGATGCAACCTTTGTGAGCAGAATTAGAGAAGATATTAGTCATGAAAATGGCCTAAATTTATGGGTTGTTTCGGATAATATTCGAAAAGGTGCTGCATTGAATACAGTGCAAATAGCGGAAATACTCATTAGAGACTATATTTCATAAGATAAAATCAAAATAATGGTTATAAAAGAGAGAAAGACAAACGAAACAGATATCAAGGTAAGTCTTGAGCTCTATGGCAATGGAAAGGCCAATATAGATACTGGTGTTCCATTTTTAGATCATATGCTTGATCAAATCGCCCGTCATGGATTAATGGATTTAACTATTAGCTGTCAGGGCGATACCGATATAGATGATCATCATACCGTTGAAGATATTGGTATAACGCTAGGACAGGCTTTTTCAGAGGCTGTTGGAGATAAAAAAGGCCTAACACGATATGGTCACTCATATGTTCCATTAGATGAGGCGTTGTCAAGAGTAGTTATTGATCTATCTGGAAGGCCTGGATTAGACCTGGGTGTTAAGTTTACGAGAGATCGAGTTGGATCATTTGATCTAGATCTTATAAGAGAGTTTTTTCAAGGATTTGTTAATCATTCTTTAGTTACTTTACATATTGATAATCTAAAAGGTATTAATTCACATCACCAAGCTGAAACTGTTTTTAAGGCTTTCGGAAGGGCACTGAGAATGGCAACAACACCCGATGCAAGACAATCAGGTGTCATACCCTCAACAAAGGGATCACTCTAATCAGTCTGGCTTAAAATCATGCAAACAATCGCAATTGTGGACTATGGAATGGGAAATGTCCGTTCAGTTCAGAAAGCACTTGAGCATGTTGCACCAAATGATAATTGCATACTGACCAATGACCCTAAAATTTTAAGAGACTCTGATCGGATTGTTTTTCCAGGGCAAGGGGCAATGGGGTCGTGCATGACAGCACTAGAAGAGAACTCACTTATTGATGAAATTAAATTATCATCTAAATCCAAACCATTTTTAGGTATATGCTTAGGTTTGCAGCTATTATTTGACTCAAGTGAAGAAAATAAAGGAACGCAAGGGTTATCAATTGTTCCAGGTAAAGTTATTAAATTCAAGAATAGTGAATTAAAAATACCACATATGGGTTGGAATAATGTTAATCAATCTAGGGAACATCCACTATGGTTTAATATTGGCAATAATAGTCGTTTTTATAGTGTTCATAGTTATCACGTGAAACCAGTCCACCAAGACTGTATTTTTGGCACCACAACCTATGGACATGAGTTTGTTTCTGCGATTGCACTTGGCCATATTTTTGCAGTTCAATTTCATCCAGAAAAATCACAAACTGATGGCTTACAGCTTCTTAAGAATTTTGTAAACTGGTCATAAGAGTTACTTATCTTGCTGCCATTTTGATAGATTGATTCTATTGAAGCTCTTTAAGAGAGTTCAGATAGTGCTCAAGATCCATTGGTTTATTGTATTTCTGTGAATTAAAAATCATTTCAGCAATATGCTCCATCATCATATGCTCTACATGATGAGCGTCTTTATATTTAGTTATTAAATCACTATATATATTTTTAATTCCGTTTGGTTGGTCTAAACTGATTTGATCTTGCAAAGACAGATGAAGATTAATATGAAGAAATGGATTGGTTTTTCCTTGTTCTGGAAAATACTCAGTATCTAGATTACTAATATTTTCATGATATTCAGGATGTTTTTCAATTATTTTTGCTAACTGGAGTTCCAGCGGGTCTAAAGTTTCATTGGAATTGTATTTTAACCAGGCTTCAGCTAAATATTTACGTTGCTCAGATCTGTTAGAGGTAAACACTTAGTCTAGATATTTTTCTCTTCATATTCACACAAGTCAAGAAGTGTGCAGTCATTACAATGAGGTGATCTAGCCTTACAGACATACCTTCCATGAAGGATCATTAGATGATGAGCTGGTACTTTGAACTCATCAGGTATAAATTTGATTAATTTTTTTTCAACCTCAAGGACAGTTTTTCCTGAAGCGATTGCTGTTCTGTTGGCCACTCTATATATATGAGTATCTACCGCAATGGTAGGCTGACCAAAGGCAGTATTAAGAACTACATTGGCTGTTTTTCTACCGACACCAGGAAGAGCCTCTAATTCTTTCCTAGTCTCAGGTACCTCTGAGTTGTATTTATCGATAAGTATTCGACAAGTTTGAATAATATGTTTTGCCTTAGAGTTAAATAACCCGATTGACTTAATTGTATCTCTGAGTTTATCTTCGCCTAATTCAAATATTGATTCAGGAGTATTTGCAAGTGGAAATAGTATATCTGTTACCTGATTAACACTCTTATCAGTCGCTTGCGCTGATAAAGTAACAGCTACAAGAAGTTCGAATGATGTTGAGTAGTTAAGTTCAGTTGTCGGATTAGGAATTTGCTTCAAAAGCCTACTAAACATTTCACTTCTTGTCTCTGCGTTCATTTGAACCTTTTTGGTTAAACTATGGGTGAAATATTATACTTAATTTTTATATATTTATCAATAACCAATCAATCTTCAAAGAAATGAATCGACATAATCTTCAAGTTGTTTCCAAAGATTTTTTCTCTCTGGATGACTTTCTTTTAAATGATTTAAGCTTTTTTCAAAGCTTTCAATGGATAGAAATCCATTTTCACCATTTTGAATTCTAGATTGTACGATTTCAAACCATTCATCCTGTTCAAAATCATTAAGATATTGAGGATAATTTCTTGCCTTAAAATTTAGAAACAACTTATTAAGTTTCTTATCTTCAAATGGAGGGTTGTAATGATCAAAATCTTTGGGCGAAAGATTTTGAATCTCATTACAAATGATTCTATCATGCCTACTAATAAAACCATCATAGAGAGACTGGTCAACATCAGAAGTTTGCTGTCTTTCCGGTGGTTGTTTAAAAATTAATTGCACTTTCTCTTGAATTTTTGATCTATTTTGATGGATAAATGATAAATTTTTAAAACAATTTTCCATGTCGATCTTAAACTTACCTATCAGGTTAGATGAGAGTTTAAAGCTGTCTTCATTTGGGCTGCAAACAAACATAGGACTTTTGTTAAATACGAGTTCATTCAACTCAAGCTTTTCAAGACCCTTAGGCAAGTCTGATTTTCTAGTAAAAGTAAGTTTTTTTAATTCATCTATATCAAGTTCTAAAAGAATCTCTGGATCTTGATTAAGGTTAAAAACAATTGCTCTATCTGAGTAATCAGGGTGATAACAGACTGCAGTTACGAGTCTTGTAAATGAGGACTTGTAGCCAAAACCAGAGGAAGTCAAAAGCATAGGATAAAAAAGCTTAACAAGTTTTTCAACCTCTTTTTTATTTCTTAGACTCAATGCATATTCAAAGAATTTAGGCTGAGTCTTTTTGATTATTGAGGCAATGCCAATTGTTGCTCTTACGTCAGCCATAGCATCATGGGCATTACTATGCTCAATATGATTCGCTGGAGCAAGGTTATCCAGCTTAAAAATAGGTCTATTTTTATCGTTCTTTACCCATTTAAGACTATCATCCTCCTTGTGAGCATAGCAAAATCTAGCAACGTTTAGAATATCCCACCTTGAATTGTCATTCTGCCAATGCCAAGAGTAAGGATCTAAAAAATTTCTAAAAAGAGTATGTCTTGTATATTCATCATCAAATGCAATCGAGTTATATCCAACAATACAGGTTTCAGGCTTTGAAAACTCAGTATGAATTTTTTTTATAAACTCATGTTCAATAAAGCCCTTTTCTTCACAAAGTTGAGGTGTAATGCCTGTTACTGAGCAGGCTTCAGGTGCTGGTAGGCTGTCTCGGGTAGGCTTGCAATAAAACATATGCTCATCAAGCACATTAAGATTTTCATCTGTTCTGATTCCTGCAAATTGAGCAATTCTTTGCACTTTTGGTGAAAGACCAAAAGTTTCATAATCATACCAATAGAATGTTTTCATAGAGTTATTAGTTTAATACCATTATATCAATTGACTCAATGAAAGAAGTGTGTCTATAGAAATTATTCCAAACCGATGTGACAGACACTATGTCTGGTCCCAATTAAATAAGAAAAAATATTACTAGACTGATTATTTTGCGAAGAAAAAAACTTGCAAACAGACTAGAGTAGGAATAAATAAAAAACCCAGCTAGAAGCTGGGTTTATATAAATAATTTTTAAATTATTTTGGTACTACGTTTGCTGCTTGAGGGCCTTTAGCGCCATCTTCAAGTTCAAACTCAACTTCTTGACCTTCCTCAAGAGTTTTGTAGCCATCACCTTGGATTGCTCTGAAGTGAACGAATACATCGTCACCGCTTTCTTGCTCAATAAAACCAAAACCTTTTTTTGCGTCAAACCATTTAACGCGACCTGTAGTTGTAGACATGCAGTCTCCTAAAAAAAAATAAAACATGGAAAAGATGCAACCAACCCAAATCACTGTGAAACCGACATACTACGAAGCAACAACACAACATTAAAATCAGCTGAATATTAACCAGCAATCCAATTTTAACCTAAAAACCTAATAATGTATATTTATTTAATTTGTAGTAATAACGCTACCTTTTTGGACGACTTCTTGAAAATTTTTTATCTCTATTAATTTTCGGTTTTCTTCTTCTTTGCTTTCTAGATGGGTCCCTTTTAAAATGACTAGATGATTCTCGAGGAGATGTCTTATTGTTTTTCTCAGTCAACTCTTCCATATTGAGCTTTTTGTCAAATACTCTAGTATTCTTGAGGATTTCAAGAGTTTCTTTTGGCATTTCATCGGGCAAATCAACAGTTGTAAAGTCTTGATAAATTTGAATTGCACCAATGAATGCACTGCTTATTTCAGCCTCATTAGCAATGGCTCCTAAAATGTTACCAGGCTTAATATTGTCACGTCTCCCCAATGATATTTTGTATCTTCTCATTTGAATGGATGGATTATCTTTGAGTGGATCAGCTTGAATTGAAATTGAAATACTTTTATTATCCTTAGAGTCAATTTTGGGTTGAATAATCTCTTTTTCATTAAGTAATAATGGCTCTGTGCCTTGAGCCATTAATGCAAGAGAAGAGGCAATTTTAAAAAGATCTTCTTCATTTTCTTTCTGATAGCTTAGTACTAGTTCAGAAAAAATAGAAAGGTCTTGATTCTGAAGTGTTTGAGTAATTCTTTGTTTAAAGTTAATAATTCTTTGTTCATTAATGATTTTTGCCGAGGGCAGCATCATAGGCTCTATGGGCTGTCGAGTAATTTTTTCAATTGTTTTTAACATCCTTCTTTCACGAGGCGCTACAAACAGAATTGCCTTTCCTTCTCTTCCTGCACGACCTGTTCTGCCAATTCTATGAACGTAGGATTCTGGGTCCTGTGGTATATCATAATTGACAACATGAGAGATTCTATCAACATCAAGACCTCTTGCTGCAACATCAGTTGCAATAAGAATGTCAATCTTTCCTTTTTTTAGGTGCTGTATGATTCGCTCTCTATGATTTTGAGCAATATCACCGTTTATTGCCTCAGCCGTAAAACCCCTAGCTGATAATTTTTCTGCAAGGTCGATAGTTGCAGTTTTTGTTCTAACAAAAATTAGAAGGGCGTCAAAGGTCTCCACTTCAAGAATACGAGTTAATGCATCTAACTTGTGAACGCCGCCAACAAGCCAATATCTTTGTGAGATCGTCATAGCTGTCGCAGTTTTTGTTTTAACTTTAACTATTTTGGGTTCATCCAAAAATTTTTCTGCTACTCGCCTTATGACATCAGGCATTGTTGCAGAAAAGAGAGCAATTTGTCGCTCTTCTGGAAGCTTCTCCATGACCCATTTGACATCATCAATAAAGCCCATTCTTAGCATTTCATCTGCTTCATCTAAGACCAAAGCCTTAAGCGAATTTAATCTCAGAGTCCCTCTTTTTAGATGATCCATAACTCGCCCAGGAGTTCCTACTACCGCATGAACACCTCTCTTGAGTGGCCTTAATTGAACATCATATGATTGACCTCCATAAATTGGAAGGACGTGAAAACCTTTGAGATGTCTTGAGTATGTTTGGATTGCTTCGGATACTTGAATTGCAAGCTCACGTGTAGGAGTTAATACTAAGAGTTGAACTTGGTTGTTTTTTAAATCGATTCTATCAATCAAAGGCAAAGAGAATGCAGCCGTTTTGCCAGTGCCTGTTTGTGCTTGACCGATTACATCATGACCCTTTAATAAGTGAGAAATACATTGTTCTTGAATAGCCGATGGAGTTTCATAGCCAACGTCATCGAGTGCTTGAATTATTGCATCGGA
>CALKDH010000036.1 GCA_938086805.1 uncultured PS1 clade bacterium
GGACTGCAACAAACTATAGTCATGCGGTCTAAAGTTTGAAACCCCGACCTCTTTCACCTTACCACTCTCTATAAGTGCATCTAATGCATCACCAGTTTCAAAATGATTCATCAAAGGATCTTGACGATGAATCAATAATAGATCTAGATAATCAGTACACAGATTCTTCAGCGAAAATTCAACAGATTCAATTAGATGCTCTCTCGATGTGTCATAGTAACTATTTGAAACATTGGGGTACCTATCAGAGGGATTAATAATGCCACATTTCGAAACAATTTCTAATTTATCTCTTAATGATGAATTTGATTTAATTACCTTGCCAAAGAGTGCTTCTGAACTATAACCTCCATACACAGCAGCCTGATCAAATGTAGTGATACCTTGATTAAGGCATAAGTTAATTTTATTATTAATATGATTTGTAGACTTATTTTGGTCAGAATCAAGTCTCCACATACCATAAATAATTCTACTAATCTCAAGTGAGGGAGAAAGATTTAAGCGCTGCATATCCTATAGAAAATTATTAACAATTAAACTGAATTTTGAACTTCTAAAAACTGGTGTTTTAAATTGAACTCAGAGCTAAGGTGTTCAGACAATGCTT
Organism: uncultured PS1 clade bacterium; assembly: GCA_938086805.1. Taxonomy (GTDB): domain Bacteria; phylum Pseudomonadota; class Gammaproteobacteria; order PS1; family Pseudothioglobaceae; genus Pseudothioglobus. The sequence continues at coordinate 611 of CALKDH010000036.1, forward strand.
GCACTCCGTATCTCTCTGTTGCATGGTGACCAGCTGAAATATATATCATGTCATTTTCTTTTGCGACTGCAGGGGTTCTCTCTGAAACTTCACCGCTAAGAAAAACATCAGCTTTAAGGCTAATTGCTTCATCAATAAAACTCTGGGCTCCTCCTGTACACCATGCAATACTGCTCACTGAACGGCTCAATCTACCAAATATTTGAGGGGATCTTCCTAACTGCTTTTCAATTAAACTAGAGAAAGTTTTTAAATCAGTATCTAATTCTCCTTGCCAAATCAAACTGGAATCAACAGGTTTCATTTTCTTGATCCCAAGAACCCTTCCTAATTCGATATTATTTCCAACTTCAGGGTGATCATCAAGAGGAAGGTGGTAAGCAAAAAGATTTATATTATTTTTTAATAGTAAGTCAATCTTTGTCTTTTTGGAGCCAACAATCACATTTGATTCATTTTTCCAAAAAATACCATGATGAACAAAAATAGCATCTGCTTGCTCAGCAATCGCTAGCTCAATAAAGTCTAGATTGGCGCTTACACCGCTGACGATTTTATTAATAGTTTGAGTGCCTTCTACCTGCAGACCATTCGGACAATAATCTTTGTATTTACTAACACTCAAAAAATCATTACAGTAAACATTTAAATCATCTCTATTGACCATAGTAGTCTCTCAAAGCTTCGATAAGGATATTGTTTTCGCTTGGTTCACTGACACTAATACGTAAGAATTCTGAGAGCTCAGAGTCATTAGAAAAACCTTTAATGAGAATACCTTTTTCAATTAAAGAACTATGTAAGGTTTGCGCATCATCACAATGCAAGAGTAGAAAGTTGGTCTGTGAGGGATAAACTTTCAACTGTGAAAATGATGACAGCACCTCAAAAAGTCGCTGTCTTTCGTCTATCAAAATTTTCGCATTTTTTAAAATACCTTGCTTGTCTCTAAGTAAAAAATTAGCACTAGCTTGTGTAAGCACATTAATGTTGTATGGGAGTCGAAGTTTATTGAGTTGAGTTATTGTCTCCTTACTTCCAATTAAAAGACCAAGCCTGAGTCCAGCAAATCCTATTTTTGAGATAGTTCGTAAAACTAATAAATTTGAGAAATTAGAAATTTCAGATAAAAAACTTCGATCTGAATAAGCATAATACGCCTCATCAAGAACGACTAATGCATCGGTAGATCCAATTATCTCTAGGATTGCATCATAGTCAAATGCATTTCCAGTTGGATTATTAGGGTAAGCAATGAATATTAGCTTAGGATTTTTACTATTTATAGCTGAAATTGTCTCGCTTAAATTAATATCAAAATTAGAATCAAGCTTGATACCATGATATTTTAAATGGGCATACTTAGATACCATTTCATACATCACAAAGCTGGGTTCAAAGCTCATAATGAGATCGCCCTCATTGCAAGCAAGCGCCAATAACTGAATTAACTCATCTGAACCATTACCAAGAAGGATTTCAAACTCCTTTGGAACATCCATAAGGTTTCTAAGGGTATCTTTAAGCTGAGTAGAGGCAGCATCTGGATATCTATTGATCTCTGCTTTGTTAATATAATCAAGAAAATCCTTTTTTAAATCAATTGGAACTCCAAAAGGGCTTTCCATTGCATCTAATTTAAGTAAGTTTTTCGAATCAGGTACATGGTAAGCATTGATATTCTTGATATCTGATCTTAACCATTGTTCAATAAAAGTCATTTTGATTTATAAAGAGCTCTAGTCGGATGATACTGCATTTTACCAATCTTTTTTGCATTTAATAAACATTGGTAAGTGTACGCCAATCCCTGATCACAGGCATCTTCAGTGGATATTCCTTTTGCAATTAAAGCTGAAATAGCACTGGACAAGGTGCAACCGGATCCATGAAATTTTCCTTCTAACTTCTTATACTTGAATCGTCGTATTAAGTTTGAGTCATTATAAAGACGGTGCTCAATATCAATTTTAGAAGCATCTGAAGTAGTCACCAGGACCCAAGAGCAATTCAGACTTGAAACTGCTTCTTGCTCACCCATGCCTGGCGCCAAGAAATTCAACTCTTCTAAATTCGGAGTAATTATTGTGCTCTTTGGAAAAAGATTTATCTTCATAGCCTCAATCATCTTGCTTGAGCTTAAATTTTCTTGATTTCCAGAAATAAGTATTGGATCTAAAACTACACTAAGTGGACTCTTTTTAGAAATGAGACGAGAGATCGTTTCTATTTGACTTACAGAACCCAATAAGCCAATTTTTACCGTACGAAATGAAATATCCTCATGGATCAGATTGTATTGCTTTTCTAGAAGACTATCCTCAGTCAAAACTATTGAATCAAACCTTTGAGTATTCTGAGCCGTAAGTGTTGTAATTATTGGGAGAGGAGTAACCCCAAAATTATTAATAGTTTCAATGTCTGCAGAAATTCCTGCAGCTCCTGACGGATCTAGGCCTGAAAATAATAAAACTGAATCGGCTTTTGGCCTATCCATGTATTATTGTTTTTCTTTTTGGATTAAATAGTCGATTACTTCAAAAATCTTTTCTTCACTTCCGGCACTTGTTGCATTAACAGTATACTTACCATTAACAATGAAAACAGGGACGCCAGTGATTCGGTACTTATATGTATTAGCCTTTGCTTTATTAACCGCAACTTTTAAAGGGAATGACTTAAAAACTTTATTAGCTTTTTCTTCATCAACACCATTTAACGAAAGCCAAGTCACAAAATCTTGCTGAGTTTTAAGGTTCAATTTCTGAACATGAATCGCATTGTAGAGTGCGGAGTGCAATCGGTCGAGCTCTCCAAGCTCCTCGAGAACATAATAAAATGCAGATCCCAATTCCCAGCCTGGAAAAACTGCTGGCTGAAGAACTAATTGGGCTGAACTGTCCATTGTTTTCTTCCATTCTTCAAGCTTTGGATGAACTGAGAAACAATGAGGGCAAAAATACCAAAACAACTCTCTAACTTCTACCTGATCTCCTGTTTCAGTTTCGACAGGCTTATCTAGGACCAGATAATTTTTACCAGCAACAAACTCTGCCTGAGACGTATTGGTAAAGAATACAAAAATTGCTAGAGCAAATACAGAGGACAATGCAGTAATTTTTTTCATGTTATTTGTCATTTTATGTTCAAAATAAAATTATAGTCAAAATAGCCAATGTACACTCGTTATTTAACAAAAAATTCTATTGCAGATTCTGAATTCATCCCTATCAATTGTAGAGTTTTTCTAGACTAAACTTATTTAAATCAAAAACCTGAGTACTCTCGAAATCTTCCCAAAGATTTAAATATGAAACCCCCTTTTCAGGATGAATACCCTCAGGATTTAGTTCTAAAAGTGGCGCAAGAACAAAAGCATACCTAAGTATATCTTTTCTGGGAACATTGATTTTTTCATCAATTAGATCGCCATAAATAACAAGATCAAGATCTATGCTTCTTGATGAGAATTTTGGCATTGCTCTATTTCTTCCAAGTGAGTCCTCTATTTTGTGCAATATATCAAGAACCTCAGAAGCTTTTTTGTGAGTTTCGACATTGACTCCTACATTATAAAAATCCTTACCTTCAAAACCTTCCGAGGGGCTTTCAAAAACGGAAGAAACCTTAATTTTTTCAAAAAAATTCTCAAGCTGATCTAATGCAGAACGAATATTTTTTCTTCTATCTTGGTTTGAACCAATATTAAGATGGAGAATGCTCACTAAACCTTAGTCCTTTCTATAATAACTCCAACTCCACTAGCGCCAGTTATTGCTTCGCCTTTGTTGAGTGTCAACTTTACCCAATTAACATCAAACTCAGTCAGGATTATCTGGCAAATTTTCTCTGCCAAAGTCTCAACTAGCTCAAACTTAGAGTCTTTAACAAAGCTTGCGACTCGCTTACATACACTTTTGTAATTAAGAGCCTGATCGATATGATCAGTTTTTGCTGCAGCAGCAATGTCTGATGACATTTCAATATCAAGCACTATGTCCTGACGAATTTTCTTTTCCCAATCATAAATACCTATGACAGTATCCACTTTTAAGCCTTCAACAAAAACAATATCCATAATTCAATTATTTGTAAAAAAAGTATTATGATACCTTTGTGATATGAACTTAAAACCACAATAAAATGTTTTCATTGATATAATTTATAGCTATTTTGCAAATAATATAGGAGCGCTGCTTGATTTATTTTTTAATTGGTAGTTATTTATTGGGGTCAATTTCTAGCGCTATTATTATTTGTAAAATGTGCAATTTGCCAGACCCAAGAACGAAAGGCTCCAAAAACCCTGGCGCTACAAATGTTTTAAGAATTGGGGGAAAGTTTTTAGCAGCTTTTGTTCTATTGTTTGATGGTCTTAAAGGTGCAGCTCCTGTTTTACTGGCTCACTATTTTGGATATGATTTATTTGAACTAACGATTATCTTACTTTGTGCTTTTCTAGGTCATGTTTTTCCAATTTATTATCGCTTTAAAGGGGGCAAAGGAGTTGCCACCTATTTAGGTGGACTCATTGGCCTAAGCTTTTTTGTTGGATTAACGTTTTCAATTATCTGGTTAATCGTAGCAAAAGTAATGAAAGTCTCCTCAATCGCTGCATTAACTGCGACAGTCCTCTCACCAATTTACTTTTATTTCATTACAACTCAAGATGTAAAGGCCACACTGATTATTTTTCTCATTAATCTTTTTATCTACTTTACTCATCGTGAAAATATTAGAAGAATTATGAATGGTGAAGAAGGGGTAATCGGCTCATAGCGGTATTATTCTGTCTTAATACTTACGCCACGGTTCAATAGTGTATTTGCAACGAGAGCCAAAACAATTATCATTGAAACCGGCACTAAAAAAGCTTTCCATAGCTCGACAGAGCCAACGCCTAAAAAACCCAATCGAAATGCATCCATCATGTAATAAATTGGATTAAATGCTGATAGCGACCTCCAAAAAGTTGGCAAAATATCAATGCTATAAAACATCCCACCCAAATAAGTAAGCGGCAAGAGAACAAAGTTTGGAATTATTGATATATCATCAAAAGTTTTAGCAAAAACTGCATTAATAAATCCAGCCAATGCAAACATAATTGAGGTCAAGAAAAAAGTAACAGCAATAACTAAAAGACTAAAAATTTTTATTTCAACAAAAAAAGAAATTGTAAAAGTTACTGCTAATCCTACACAAAAACCTCTCGCTATGCCACCGCTTACGAATCCAAGCAAAATAACCCAATTGGGGGTAGTTGAGACAAGAAGTTCCTCAAAACTATTATTATATTTAGTCATAAAAAAGGAAGAGACCGTGTTAGCGTATGATTGCATGATCACTGTCATTAGAATAATTCCAGGAACAATAAAATCGATATATTCTATTCCTTGCATCTGGCCTATTCTTCCTCCCATTAAACCCCCAAAAATAAGAAGGTATAGCGAGGTAGTTATCACTGGAGGGACTATCGTTTGAACCCAAATCCTTATGAACCTGAGTATTTCCTTAATGACAATAGTTTTGTATGCAATCCACATAAAGATTTAACTGGTAAGTGATAAAAACAATGCTTCTAGTCGATTTTGTGAACTCCTTAGATGCGAGACATGGACATTCTGCTCTAATAACGATGAAACAACATCAGATATTGAAACTCCTTCACCTTGTGAAACCTGTAAAGTATTTTCATCCAAAACCTCACAGTCACAATGATTTATCTCAATGGGACTGAGGACCTTCTCTATTGTATCAATAATGATGACCTGTCTTTTAGCTCTTGCAAGAAGCTTTTTCATATTAGATTGCTCTACGAGCTCACCGTTATTGAGAATCGCAATGTTTCTGCAAAGAGATTCAGCCTCCTCTAGGTAATGCGTCGTTAAAATTATGGTCATTCCATCATTATTTAACTGGGCAAGGTAATGCCACATTGATTGGCGTATTTCAACATCAACTCCTGCAGTTGGTTCATCAAGTATCAAAATCTTTGGCTTATGTATTAAAGCTCTTGCAAGCATCAATCTTCTTTTCATTCCTCCAGATAATGACTGTGCGACATCAAAGCGCCTATCCCAAAGCTCCATTTTTTTTAACAAAACCTCAGCTTGAATTTTGGCATCATTACGCGAGATACCAAAGTATCCTGCTTGATTTATAAGGATTTCAATGTTTGGCTCATGAGGATTAAAGTTAAACTCCTGTGGCATCAATCCAATCATTTTCTTGACCTCATTTGAATGATTTTTTTGATTCAAACCATAAATTTCAACCTCACCTGAAGTACTCTTAAGTAACCCTGCAATAATTCCAATCGCCGTTGTTTTACCTGCACCATTAGAACCAAGTAAAGCAAAAAAATCACCTTCTTCAACCTTTAAATTGATTCCCTTCAACGCTTCAAGATTATTGGAGTACGTTTTAGCTAAATCATTGGTTGAAAGGGCAAGAGGCATGCAATCTAGAATATGTACACTGAAAAATAAGCATGATAACAAATAATATAATTAAGAGTTTTTATTTTCTATTAAATTTTGACATTTAGCGCCTTTATGACATTAAATTTGGGATAATTACTTGGTTAAAATTTTAGGCAAATTAATTAGTCCATATGACTACTCAAAAAAATGTAGAGTTGCCCGATATAGGTGATTTTGATGCAGTAGATATTATTGAAGTTCTTGTTAAGGTTGGTGATTCTGTTAATGAAAATGACAGCATCATTACCCTTGAGACAGACAAAGCCACAATGGAAATTCCAGCCCCATTTGCTGGAAAGGTAGCTGCCATCTCTATCAAAGTCGGTGATAAAGTTGCAAAAGGCGACCTTATTTTGACTCTGGAAAGTGAATCAGAAAACTCAGAGGATGCTGAAG
>CALKDH010000037.1 GCA_938086805.1 uncultured PS1 clade bacterium
TGGAGTAGATCCATTAATATCAACAACCATTTCAGGTGAGGTTCCCCAGGTGACCTGAGGTTTAATTTTTCTTGCATCTATTAGGATTGACTCATCAAAATGAGACTCAGGGTCGCTATGAAGAGTTCTCCAATATTTTAGTGCCAACTCCCAGGTATCTCCTGTTGGAGAAAAAGGTCTTCCTTTGACGTATTCGATTGTCTTTTGATCTACTGCTACTAGTCCTACTTTTGCTCCAGCCTCAATAGACATGTTGCATAGCGTCATTCTCCCTTCTATGCTCATTTCTTGGATTGTGTTTCCACAAAACTCAATAGCGAAACCTGTCCCTCCAGCAGTACCAATTTTGCCAATAATATAAAGCGCGAGATCTTTGGCGCTAACATTACTGGCCAACTCTCCATTAATTTCAATTTTCATATTTTTGGCTTTATTCTGCCAAAGGCAACCTGTTGCAAGTACATGTTCGACTTCAGAAGTCCCTATTCCAAATGCTAAGGCTCCAAGTGCCCCGTGAGTTGTTGTATGAGAGTCACCACAAACTATACTCATTCCTGGCAAAGTTGCACCTTGCTCTGGCCCGATGACGTGAACAATCCCTTGGCGCACATCATTCATTTGAATTTCGTTGATTCCAAATGTCTCACAGTTTTTATCTAAAGTTTCAACCTGAAGTCTAGAAACAGGATCAGAAATACTGCTTACACCCTTTGATCGATCAGTAGTTGGTACATTATGATCTGGAACCGCTAGATTAGATTTATTTCGCCAAATTTTCCTATCAGCCATAGAAAGACCTTCAAAAGCTTGGGGAGATGTGACTTCATGGATTAATTGACGGTCAATATAAATGAGGGTAGAGCCATCTTGCTCTAAAACTTTGTGTGCACTCATTAGTTTGTCGTAAAGTGTTTGAGGCATTTTGAATAGTAATACTTGATAAAATGACTATTTTACATTTTTTAAAATAAGCCACATTACAGAAATAGTTTTCAAATATCTATATTTTGATTAATGAATTTATTTTAAATTTAACTTTAGGGCTAATTTTATGTGTGGTATCTGTGGTCAGTTTCGCTTTGATGGAAGAGAGGTCTCGTCAGAGTCACTAGGTAATATGATGTCAAAGCTAGCTAGACGAGGGCCTGACTCAAGCGGTCAATGGACTGCTCAGCATGTTGGCTTTGGTCACCAACGACTGAGCATTATTGATTTATCTAATTATGGATCTCAGCCAATGGTTGATGAGACGCTTGAATTAACATTAGTCTTCAACGGGACAATCTATAACTATAAATCACTTCGTTCCAAATTATCAAATAAGGGTTATAGTTTCTTTTCGCATTCAGACACAGAAGTTATTATTAAGGCTTACCACTTCTGGGGTGAAAAATGTCTAGCGCATTTAGATGGTATGTTTGCATTTGCTATTTGGAACCACTCTACTAAAAAATTATTTATTGCTAGAGATAGAATGGGAATTAAACCACTCTACTTCAACTCTACTTCTAAAGCATTTACATTTGCATCAAATTCACAGGCGCTTCTTACACAAGAGCTTGATAAGAGTATCAACCCCATTGCTCTTCAACAACAACTATCTTTGCATGGAGTAGTGCCAGCACCCAATACAATCATTAATGGAATTCAAAAGTTAAAGCCTGGTAGCTATATGATTCTTAGCTCTGATGGTCAAGTCCAAGAAAAAACATATTGGAGTCCAAGTGCTAAAAGACCAGTAAATGAGGTTAGTGATGAAGAGTATATTGAGAAAACCCATGAACTTTTGACTGCTGCGGTTACAAAAAGGATGAATGCATCAGATGTCCCAATTGGCGTCTTACTTTCTGGGGGTCTTGATTCATCTCTAATTGTTGCACTCCTCAGAGAGGCAGGGCATGAGAGGATCAGAACTTTCTCGATTGGTTTTGAAGATATTGATGATGAGGCTGGGAGTGAGTTTGAATACTCAGACCAAATTGTCTCCAAATTTGATACCGAGCACAAGAAGTACAGAGTGAGCAATCAAGAAGTTCTTCCAAGATTATCTGAGGCAGTTTTAAATATGTCTGAGCCCATGGTTGGTCAAGATGCTGTTGCATTTTATCTGCTCTCAGAGCAGGTATCAAAGCACACCAAAGTTGTGCTTTCTGGACAAGGAGCTGATGAAGCTTTTGCAGGCTACTTTTGGTATCCGAGAATGGTAGATGAAGGCGGGAATGAAATAGAGCGTTTTTCAAAACACTATATTGACAGACCTCATAAAGAGTATTTGCAGACTGTTACTGCCAAATTTCGAGGAGACAATCACACACATAGATGGCTCAATAAAGAATTTTCCAAGCCTGGGACTGACTCTTTTATTGATAAAGTGTTTAGAACGGATATGACGCGACTGATAGTTGATGATCCAGTGAAGCGGGTTGATAATATGACTATGGCATGGGGCTTAGAGGCCAGAGTGCCATTTATGGATACTGAGCTAGTTGAATGGGCATTAAGCATTCCACCCTCATTAAAAATGAGAGAGGAGGGCAAGTACCCACTTAAAAATATTTCAAGAGGGCTTTTACCCGACTCAGTAATTGATCGAAAAAAAGGTTATTTTCCAATGCCAGCTCTCAAGTATATTCAGGGAGAATTTTTAGAATTTATGTCTGATATACTTCTATCAAGTGCGTGCAGGCAACGAGACGTTTTTGATGAACAGTTTGTTAATAAGGTTATTGATTCACCGAGGGATTATATGACTGCATTAAACGGCTCAAGATTATGGCATTTAGCACTACTTGAATATTGGTTTCAGATTAATGTAGATAATTAGATTGTGGATAAGATTGTAATTTATACAGATGGTGGATGCCGAGGAAATCCTGGAGTTGGTGGGTGGGGTGTATGGCTTCGATACAAGGACCATGATAAAAAACTAAAGGGGTCTAAGCATAATACTACGAATAATCAAATGGAGCTCACTGCTGCTATTAAGGCCTTGGAGGCTCTTAAGTCAAATGAGATTTCTGTAGACCTGTATACAGACTCTAAATACGTCATCCAAGGAATTAATGAATGGATTGAGGGCTGGAAATCAAAAAACTGGAAGACTGCAAATAAAAAGCCAGTCAAAAATGTTGAGCTCTGGAAGCAATTAGATGCTCTCAATCAAAAATATAATATTAAATGGCTATGGGTTAAAGGTCATAGCGATGACCCAGGAAATGATATGGCTGACCTTTTAGCGAATCAAGCTATGGATGAAATTGGATAAGATTAAGGCTGCTTTGGGTGTTCTAAATACTGTATTTCATCTCTAGTGAAGTCTGAGAGCAGTCTGGCCTCGGTATTGAACGGACCCCTCAAATTTGATCCAATATGCTTTTTTATAAGCTCATCAAATGTTTGAACTGCATCAACACCTCTTTTGTTGCATAAATACTTGTACCAATAATTGCCAATTTTGACATGCCCTATTTCATCTTGAAAAATAATGTCTAATATATCAACCATTTTGGTGAACTTTGATTCACAAAATTTTTTTCTAATACTAGGGGTTACATCTAGCCCTCTTGCTTCTAATACTCTTGGAACAAGAGCCATTCTTACTAAAACATCATAGTCGGTATCAACAGACATTTGCCATAATCCATTATGCGCATCAAAATCTCCATAATGATGTCCAAGCTCTTCCAGGTAGTTTTTAAGAAGTGAAAAATGATGTGACTCTTCCGATGCGACCTTAATCCAGTCAAGATAGTATTGATGAGGCATCTCTTGAAAACGATATATCGCATCAAGGGCTAAATTGATAGCATTAAACTCAATATGACAAATTGCATGAATATTTTTTATCATCCCAAGGTCTGACTTATCTCTTTTTGGTGAGCCATTGAAGCTCACCAATCTTGGTTTAATTGGTCGGCCAGGAGAGGGCATTTTTTTTATTTCAAATTTAGAACCTAAATCCTTTTCTAGGTATTTAAGAAGCTCAATAGTTAGAGCGACCTTATCATCTGGATCATTGCAGATTAGTGCAGAGTATGATTCCTTAAAGAGAGACATATGAGCCTACTTTAATGTTTGCTAGTTTCCATTGATCAATTTGAATTCTTATTAATCTTAATGTTGGAAATCCAACATTTGCTGTCATTCTGCGAATCTGCCTATTTCTCCCTTCAGTAATTGAGATTTTAATCCAAGAGGTTGGAATCAGTTTTCGTTTTCGAATGGGGGGTGTTCTGTCCCAAAGCCAATCTGGTTTTTGTATTTTTTCACTAAAAGCTGGCTTTGTTAGACCATCTTTTAGTGAAACTCCAGATTGAAGTTCAATTATTGCCTCTTCAGTTATTTCTCCATCTACCTGGACAATATAGGTCTTTGTCTTATTGTTTTTTGGATTAGAGATTTTATGTTGAAGCTTTCCATCATCCGTTAATATGACAAGGCCTTCAGAGTCTTTATCCAATCTTCCTACCGGATAAATATTTGGAATATTTACATAATTAGATAGAGTATCCCCCTCGCCACTGAACTGACAAATAACGCCAAAAGGCTTGTTAAAGGCTATGATTTTAGCCATAGATATATTGAGCTCTTTCAACAAATGCATCTAATTGTGAATTCGCAATACTTTTAAATAATGGAGACATTGTCATGTCGGCAATTCTAGATTTAAAACTAAATTCAAGTTCAAGATAAACTTTTGCTGCAGTATCGCCTAGAGATTCAAAACGCCATTCACCACTCAGCTCTTCAAATGGTCCATCAAGAAGTTGCATCTGAATTGATTGATAGGGTAAAGAGGTATTGATGGTTGTAAAAGTTTGTTTAAATCCATTTTTATTTATCTGAACCGAGGCAGTAATTTGATTGCCAGTTTCATTTAAAATAGATGAAGAGTCACACCAGTTTAAAAAATTCGAGTAGTCATTAATATTATTGACCAGCTCAAACATTTGCTGGGGGGAATATGGAACTATTGCACTTTTAGAAATACGATGCATGGCAAAAAATAAAAAAGATAATTCAAATACTATTGCCTTAAATAAAAAAGCAAGGCATGACTATTTTATCGAACAAAGTCTCGAGGCTGGACTAAGTTTACTTGGATGGGAAGTCAAAAGTTTGAGAGAGAATAAGGTTCAAATAAAAGAGAGCTATGTGATCTATAAAAATAATGAAATGTTTCTTTTTGGAGCTCACATATCACCATTAAAATCTGCCTCAAGTCATGTTGATTGTGATCCTATTAGAACCAGAAAACTACTTCTTAATAAACTTGAAATCAATAAACTTAGAGAAAAAATAACACAAAAGGGTGCAACCGTAGTTCCTCTAAAATTGTATTGGGCTAGAGGTAAAGTCAAGCTAGAGATTGGAGTTGCGAAAGGTAAAAAAGCTTACGACAAGAGACAAGACATTAAGGAAAAAGATTGGAAATTAGATAAAGCCAGAGCCCTAAAAGAAAGCAACAAATAAAATATTATATTTTTTTTAAATTATTTTTCAAATAGTATTATTTTGATAGTACAATAACCACTAGGTACAGCGTTGGAGGCAGATGGTTTCTTTTGATTCTTTCCTCCTAAAATAGGTGTAAAAGTTACCTCTAATAGGTGTCAATGTTACCTCTTACGCTCTATCTTTTTTTTAACAAACTTTTTTTGGAGAGAATTAAAATGAATAAATCAGAATTAATTGATGCAATCGCTTCAGGTGCAAACTTATCTAAAGCAGATGCTGCTAGAGCACTTAACGCTACAACAGGCGCGATCACTTCAGCAATGGCTAGTGGTGATGGAGTTCAGCTTACTGGATTCGGTAGCTTTGTAGTTAGAAGTCGTGCAGCTCGTACTGGCCGTAACCCGCAAACTGGAGCGACTATTCAAATTAAAGCTTCGAACGTTGCAGCATTCAAAGCTGGTAAAGCATTGAAAGATGCATGTAACTAATTAAGTTACTCTGTTTCTTTGAAAAAGGCGCTTTGTGCGCCTTTTTTTTGTCAGCTTAAAATAATTAAATTAATTAAGTTTTACTTTTCTAAATCTCCATAAAAGTTTTGTTCACCTGAGCCACTTTCTGATAAATCACTAATCGCAGTCTCAACGTCTTGAATTGCATTTTTTAGCTCGTTAATTATAAGATCTTTATCATCAGTAAAAGGAAGCTCTTCAATTAGACGATTTAATTTGCCTTTAGATAGCCAGGCTTTGTGACGAGCCCATTCAGGGAAAAGGAGTTGGTGAGGGTCAACAGTTTTGACATCGGCAAATCTTGAGGGATCAGGCGATTCTGTATCTAAAGGAACGTATCCATTAACCATTGTAACTCTATCAAAGGGCTCCTTTAGTTTGCTTCCTCTATGAACCACCATATTTCCTTGCAAGACAATTATGTAGCCTGCGCCAGGGAAATGTGGACTAATAATCCTATCTTCTGGCATTGGTTGATTGTTATCTTTTATTTCCTGAACTTCTTTTTTAGTTCCAAGAAAATATTGAAATTGACCGCCTACTTGTTGATTCGGGTCTGAAACCATCATAACATAATCAAGTCCAATGGTATCAGTATGCCACTTGTCTACAGCCCTATTTAAATCATCTGGAGCAAAATTAAAATGTCCAAGGTGAAGAGGAATTGAATGAGGAGCAACTGGGATTCCATAAATTTCAGATAAGAAATCAGCTACATTAGGGCACAAACATAAATCCCTTAAGAATCTAGATCGATAGACACAACCGCGCAGTAAGTATTGAATTCTTTCACCTCCACTGGAACTATACTTTCTTAGTGATTGAGCAGATTGCATTAATACTTTAACGCCTTCATCTGATAAAAGTCTTGCTGGTCCAGAAACACCAAAATTGGTTGGACACATAGAAATTTCCTGATTACTATAACCCAGGTCATTCAATGAAGTAGAATCTTTGGGATACTCTAATGCTAGATGCTTTTTAGGATCATAAACCGGCTCATCCTCAATATAATGATATCCATCGGGTAAAGTCTTTGGAAAAGAGATTGGAGAATTTAATAGTTTATTTTTCATAGAATCAGATTTAATTTTGTTCATGTAATATTAAGTTTAATGAATATTATTAAAATTTTTTGAAAATATATTTCAATTTTTAATAAATTTGAAATTATCATTAAATATCTCAAAGCTTGTTAAAGCTTGCTATACTTTTTTATTAATTTAAATATCTTAAAATGACTAAATACTCTCCTTATTGGTGGGAAGACCAGCCAAAGTACATAGAAAGCAATGGCCTGCCAAAGAATACTGACGTCGTAATTGTAGGCGCTGGATTTACTGGCTTAAGTGCTGCAATCACTTTAGCTAAATCTGGTGTTTCAGTTGTTGTTTTTGATTCAGAAGAGTTAGGTTTTGGGGCAAGCACAAGAAACGGCGGGATGTTGGGTTCTGGACATAAGGTATCTCCCCAGGAAGCAGAAAAAAAATATGGTCTTGAGATTGCTGGAAAAATTCATAAAGAGGCAAATGCATCACTGGCTTTTACTACTGACCTAATAAAAGAAAATAATATTGATTGTGATCTTCAAATTTGTGGGCGATTAAGAACTTCATGGCTACCTCAGGATCATTTAAGCATGTCTGAGAACCTAAAAAAATTAAAAGCTATCGATGATTTCAATTCTAGAATGATTGATTCTTCCAAAATGTTGGAGTCAGTTAAAACTGATTTATACTTTGGTGGTCAGTTCTATGAGGATCATGGTTCTGTTCAACCCAGAAAGTTTCATTATGGTCTTCACCAGATGGCTTCAAATGCTGGCGCAAAGGTTTTTGGACGAATGCCAGTTAAACAAGTCACTCCTAAGTCTGGTGATAAACAAGCTGGCTTTATAGTTTCAGTTGGTAATCAATCAATCAGCTGCAAGGATGTTTTAATAGCAACCAACGGATACACTCGATCATCTCTATCAACTTATCTCTCTAGAAGAATTCTGCCAGTTCCTAGCTTTATTATAACTACTGATGAAATTGGGGCTGATAGAGTAAATTCATTAATACCAGGGGGTCATTGTATAGTTGAAACAAGAAAGCGCTACTGTTATTATCGACCAACACCTTGTGGAAAAAGAATAATGATTGGCACAAGAGCTGCTATGCATTCAATGTCGGCAGAAAAAGCACTTCCACTTCTTAGAAAAACCTTATCTGAGATTTTTCCTGAGCTTGATGGAGTAAAGATAAGTCATTGTTGGACAGGGTTTACTGGCTTTAGTTTTAGTATGCTCCCAAATTTAGGGTGTCATGATGGAATCTATTCTGCTATGGGATATTGTGGAAATGGAGTGGCTATGGCTCCTTATCTAGGACATATGGCTGCTTTAAAAATCTTAGAACCCAATAAAAAAATAACCGTTTTCGAAGATACATCCCTGCAGACTCGTCCTTATTACTTTGGATCGCCTTGGTTCCTCCCAATTGCGAGCGTTTATTTTAAAGCTTATGATAAATTTGATAACTATCGTAGAAGAAAAAATTTATCAAATATTTTGTAGTCTAACTTTTGCTGACTAATCATTCCATAATACTTAGAATCATTAAACTGCATGGTAAAATAGCCGCTTTTTAAATAATTGGAGATTCCATGGAGCAAACTTTATCAATAATTAAGCCAGATGCAGTAGCTAAAAATGTTATCGGTCAAATATACTCAAGATTTGAAAATGCTGGATTTAAAATAGTTGCATCTAAAATGATACATTTAGATAAAGAGATGGCTGGTGGCTTCTATGCTGTTCATCAGGAAAGGCCTTTTTTTAATGACTTAATGACTTTTATGACTTCTGGACCTGTAATGATTCAAGTCCTAGAAGGTGAGAATGCTGTCGCCAAGCATCGTGAGATTATGGGTGCAACAAACCCAAAAGAAGCTGATGCAGGAACTATTAGGGCAGATTTTGCAGAGTCCTTAGATGAAAATGCTGTTCATGGGTCAGATTCACTGGAAAATGCAGCTATTGAGATTGCTTATTTCTTTGGTGAAAATGGTGTTTGTCCTAGAACACGATAGAAAATAGACAATCATTCTCATGTTAGAAAAACAAAACCTTCTCGGACTTACTCAAAGTAGGTTTAAGGAGTTTTTTTCTGACTTGAGTGAAAAACCTTTCCGTACAAAACAAATCATGCAATGGATCTATCACCAAGGTGTTAATGACTTTGGTGATATGCATAATTTTTCAAAAGATTTGAGACAAAAGCTTGATTCAATTGCCTCTCTTGACTTGCCTGAAGTTATTTCAATGAATCATTCAAATGACGGGGTTATCAAGTGGGTCATAAAACTTGGTCAAGACAATCATATTGAAACTGTTTATATCCCTCAAAAAGAAAGAGGAACGCTTTGTATTTCCTCACAAGTTGGCTGTTCACTTGCGTGTACTTTTTGTTCAACTGGTTATCAAGGATTTAATAGAAACCTTAAAACTCATGAGATTATTGGGCAAGTTTTAATTGCTCAAAATTATTTAGCTCCTCAAAATAAACGTATATCTAATGTAGTTTTTATGGGAATGGGTGAACCGTTATTAAATGAGTCGCCTGTTTATGATGCTTGCCAGATCCTTTTAGATGATTGCGCTTTTGGATTATCAAGAAGACGAGTCACTGTTTCCTCCTCAGGAATTGTTCCTGCGTTATTAAGAATGTCAGACAAAGTTCCTGTTAGCTTAGCAATTTCTTTACATGCGCCCAATGATGAATTAAGAGATATACTTGTTCCAATTAATAAGAAATATCCAATAAAAGAATTAATGAAAGCTTGTCATTACTATTTAAATGCTGGAACTCAAGAAAGACACATATTATTTGAATATGTGATGTTAGAAAATGTAAATGATTCAATAGAGAATGCGAAATCGCTATCAAAACTTTTGAACTTTTGGTTTGATCGTGAGTCTGCTAAAGTCAATTTGATTCCTTTTAATCCATTTCCAGAAACTCAATATAAAACTTCAAATCATCAAACTATAGATAAATTTCAAGATATCCTGCATCGCTCAGGTATTCGGACAACTACAAGAAGAACAAGAGGCGATGATGTTGATGCTGCTTGTGGTCAACTTGCTGGAAAAGTATTAGACAAGAGTAGAAGAAATGTTGGACGGAATTGATTATTATCCAAAAAAGAAAAAAAGATCATTTAGGAAATTAATTGCAGTCATGTTGTTTTCATTGCTCCTAATTGGTGTGTGGTATTATTTTCAAAGCTTAGATTCAATTCAAACCAAATCAAGCACTATTATCATCAGTCAGCCATCTGAGTATGTTGAAAATGAGAATAAATTTGTTGAAGAGGTTGATGAGTCAACTACTTCCGTGGTTTTAGAGAGTAATGAAGAGAGTCTAGATGAGGTTATAAGCAATTATGAAGCAAATACACAAAATTAAAAGACGATTTTCTAGACAAATATTTGTCGGAGATGTTGCAATAGGGGGTGATGCTCCAATTAGCGTTCAGAGTATGACGAATACAGATACTTGTGATGTTGATTCGACTATTTCACAAATAAACTCCCTTAAAGAGGCTGGTGCTGACATGGTTAGAGTTTCAATTCCAACTATGGAGGCTGCTGAAGCTTTTAAAATAATAAAAAAATCCGTCAATTTGCCGTTAATTACTGATATTCATTTCGATTACAAAATAGCTTTAAAAGTGGCAGAATATGGTTCTGATTGCCTTAGAATCAACCCAGGAAATATTGGTAAAGAGGATCGGGTAAGAGAGGTTGTTGCATCTGCAAAAGCTAATGGCATACCTATCAGAGTAGGAGTCAATGCAGGGTCACTTGAGAAGGATTTACAAAAGAAATATACAGAACCAACGCCTGAAGCAATGGTTGAATCTGCTTTTAGGCATATTGATATTTTAGATAGGTTAAATTTTGATAATTTCAAAGTTTCACTTAAAGCATCTGAAGTATTTATGACTGTTTTTGCCTATCGTCAGCTTGCTTCACAAATTGATAATCCACTTCATCTAGGGATTACTGAGGCGGGATCATTTCGCTCGGGCGCTGTTAAATCTTCAATTGGAATGGGAATGCTATTAAGTGAAGGTATAGGAGATACCATTCGAGTTTCACTTGCATCAGACCCTGTGGATGAGGTCAAAGTTGGTTTTGATATTTTAAAATCACTCCACCTAAGAAAAAAAGGTGTTAACTTAATTGCATGTCCCTCATGCTCCAGACAAAAATTTGACGTCATTTCTGTAGTCAATGAGCTCGAATCACGTCTTGAAGATATTTCTGAATCAATTGATGTTGCTGTGATTGGGTGCGTAGTCAATGGCCCAGGAGAGGCGAAAGAGGTCAGTGTTGGATTGACTGGTGGATCGCCAAACTTATTGTATATTGATGGAAAAACTCACAGTAAAGTGGATAACGAGTCTTTAGTTGATACACTGGAGATGCAGATTAGAAGACAAATTCCTATTTCCAACGTCTAACCCTTTTGAGTGCTTTGTATTTGTAGATCGCTATAATCGAGTAGAAGCCTAATACTGCGGTAATGACAGAAGTGATTAATCCACCTACCCAAAATGCCAGGGTAGCATTTCCAAAATTTTGCATTAGGTAAGAGAAGGTAAATTCAAATTCTGGATCCATTTCAATGCCCATAATAGAGGCACCTAATTTATAAGTAAAGAAATAAAAGGGGACCATTGTAATTGGGTTGTTGATCCAAACAACAAGAATTGAGAGTAGGATATTAGAAGAAAAAACTACCGCAAAGATAGCAACTAGAAGAGTGTGCATTGGAAGTGGAATAAATGCAAAAAAGAGTCCAATAGCAAACGCTCTGGAGATGGTTTTTTTATTCCATTTCCAAATTTCAGGATTTGTTAAGTGTTTATTGAACCAGCCAAGATTAATGTTTTCAGGTTTAGGGCTATATTTTTTTAGCGTCTCTTTCATTATTTTTTTGAGACCTCAATAATTTTTTCTGGAGTCAAGCCATAAATTTCATATAGTTCAGACTGTGTACCATGTTCTGTGACTTTGTCTGGAACGCCAAGGATGTGAAGATTTGTTTTAATGTTTTGTTGTTGAAGAAGTTCATTAATGGCGCTTCCTGCACCGCCATATAGAGTATTGTCTTCGATAGAAATGAGAGTTTTAGAGTTGTTTGCAATTTTAACTATTAAATCTTCATCTAAAGGTTTAACAAACCTCATGTCAACTACAGTAGCATTAATGGTTTCTGAGGCTTTCATTGCGACATCGAGCATATTTCCAAAAGCAAAAATGGAAATGTCTTTTCCAGTTTTGACAATAGAGCCTTTTCCCATTTCAAATTTAGATTCTGTCACAAAGTCTTCTACACTAGATTTTCCTCTTGGGAATCTAACGCAGACTGGACCCTCAAAATGATTAGCAAAGTTAAGAGCTTTGTACATTTCCCTTGATGAGCTTGGAGCTATGATGGTTATATTGGGTATACATCTCAGGAAGCTTAAATCAAAAATCCCTGCATGCGTTGCTCCGTCAGCTCCAACAAGTCCAGCCCTGTCTATAGCAAAAGTAACGTTTAAATTCTGCAGCGCAATATCATGAATGAATTGATCATAACCTCGCTGTAAAAAGGTTGAGTAGATTGCCACAATTGGTTTTAGACCCTTTGTAGCCATTCCTCCAGCTAGGGTTACTGCGTGTTGTTCAGCTATGGCAACATCTACAAAACGTTCAGGGAATTTATTGGCAAACTCAACCATTCCAGAGCCTTCTGACATTGCTGGCGTTATACCAATAACTTTATCATCAGCTTTGGCAGAATTACAAAGCCATTCACCAAAAACACTACTGTAGCTTGGGAAATTGTTGGTTGATGAGGAGGGAGGTGAAATGCCATGAAATTTCAGTGGGTTTTCTTCAGCCTCTTCTAGGCCATGCCCTTTTTTTGTAATAATATGGAGAATTCTAGGTTTTTTGAGATTTTTTAAGTTTTCTAAAGTTTTAATTAAGATTGATATGTCGTGACCATCAATTGGTCCAAAGTAGTCTAAGCCTAATTCTTCAAACAGCGTTCCAGGAAGAATCATTCCTTTAAGATGCTCTTCTGATCGCTTTGCAAATTTTTGAATACTCGGTAAACGCTCTAAAAATTTAAGTGACTTAGATTTCATGGTTGAGTAGATCTTTCCTGAAATCAGTCTGGTTAGGTATTTACTGAGAGCGCCAACATTCTTAGAAATTGACATTTCATTATCATTTAGAACGATTAGCAGGTTTGCATCTGTATCGCCTGCATGGTTTAGAGCCTCAAAAGACATGCCACCAGTTAGCGCACCATCACCAATAACAGCTATTGAGGTATCTGGTTTATCATTGAGTTTATTTGCAAAAGCTATTCCTAATGCTGCGCTTATTGAGGTTGATGAATGTCCTGCTCCAAAGATGTCATGTTCACTTTCACTTCTTTTTGTAAATCCCGACAAACCATCTTTTTGTCGAAGTGTAGACATCATGTTTTTTCTTCCAGTTAAGACTTTATGCGTGTATGCTTGGTGTCCAACGTCCCAAACAAAAGTATCATCCGGACTATCAAAAACGTAATGCATAGCCAGGGTCAATTCAATTGTTCCTAGATTAGAACTTAGATGTCCACCCGTTTTTTCAATACTGTCAATTAAAAAAACCTTAATTTCTTCTGTAAGTAAATTGAGCTCATCAATACTGAGACTTTTTATATCCGCTGGGCTTTGAATTTGATCTAATATCATTACAGAAGAATAAATAGTTATTTAAGAATTAGGAAAGTGTCGAATTATACACTTCTCAGTTCAAATGAACGTGAAGCCCTAATGGAGTTTTTATGTTTATTGGAAGGCTAATTAAGCTTATATGCACTGTTCTGGCAAGTAAAATTGTGAATTTTAAGTTATAGTCTTTGAAAAATGCATGCCATCTGTGCTTTATATAAGTTTACTAGACTCGATGATTTTGAGGAAATTCAGCTTCCTCTTCGCTCTTTTCTAGATTCCTTGTCTGTAAAGGGTACTCTTTTGCTAGCAAGAGAGGGAATTAATGGAACTATTTCAGGGACTAAAGTCAGCCTTGAAAAAGTCCTTGATTATTTGCATTCTGATCCAAGATTTCTTGACCTTGAATTCAAATTCTCCTATAGTAAAAAAATTCCATTCAAAAGACTTAAGGTTAAATTAAAAAAAGAAATAGTTACAATGGGTTTAACAGAAATTGATCCAACACATTCAGCTGGAACTTATGTTAAGCCAAAAGATTGGAACGAATTAATTAATGATCCTGATGTCGTTTTAATTGATACTCGAAACAATTATGAATATGAGATTGGAAGTTTTAAAGGTGCTATCAATCCTAACACTGAGACTTTTCGTGAGTTTCCAAGTTTTACAAAAAATACACTAGAGCAGTATCGAGAGAAAAAAATTGCTATGTTTTGTACTGGTGGCATTCGCTGTGAAAAATCTACAGCGTATCTTAAGTCTGAAGGTTTTAAAAATGTTTTTCACTTGCAAGGTGGGATTCTTAAATACCTAGAGGAGGTGAATGAAGATGAGAGTTTATGGGAAGGGGAATGCTTTGTTTTCGATGATAGAGTTGCGGTTAAACATAATCTCGAGCAAGGGCAGTATGATCAGTGCCATGCTTGCCGGTTTCCAATTACCGAAGAAGACACAATGCACCCTCATTATGAGAAAGGAGCGTCATGTCCAAGATGCTTCGGAACTAAAAATTCGAGTCAAATGAGTCGCTACAGAGAAAGAGAAAAACAAGTTAAACTTGCTAAACAAAGAGGTGAAGAGCATATCGGAGACGATGCTATTGTTATAAAAAATAAAAACAGTTAATTTTTTTATATAAAAGGTTTTAATGTTTGAGAGAAAAGATATTTCAAAGTTAAAAAAAGACATTATTTTAGATGTTGAATTATTGGGTTCGAAATTCAATTTACACTCTCGATGGGGGGTTTTTAGCCCTAGGTCAATTGACGATGGTACGCTTTTACTAATGAAATATATTAGTGCCGATGAAAGTGATGTGTGTTTAGATTTGGGATGTGGCTATGGACCCATTGGGCTTGCTTTGGCAAGACAGTGCCATAAAGGCCAAGTCCACATGGTCGATAAGGATTTTATTGCCGTTGAGCTTGCAAATGATAATGCAAAAAGAAATGGTATCACTAATGCAAAGGCTTATCTATCTGATGCATTTACGCACGTTCCAGACGAGATAAAGTTTAATCAAATTATTTCAAATATCCCAGCAAAGGTGGGAAGGGAGCAGCTGTCAATCATACTTTATGATGCCTATGATGCCCTCGAGTTAGGTGGAATGATTACAGTAGTAACAATCAACGGCCTTAAAGACTTTATTAAGAGTAACTTTAAGTCAGTTTTTGGTAATTACAAAAAAATAAAGCAAGGACAAAAATACATTATTTCGCAAGCTGTAAAACAATAATTCTTTAATGATTCTTTACAGTTATTTGAATACTAGATTAAAATGTTAGTAAAAAATGGAGATATAAATTGGAAGTATTAGAAAAAATTCAAAAGCAAGTTGATAGTGCTGCAATTGTCATCTATATGAAAGGCACACCTCAATTCCCTCAGTGTGGTTTCTCCGCTCGAGCTTCTCAAACTCTCGCCTCTACTGGCGTAGAGTTTGCTTATGTCAATGTTTTTGAAGATCAAGAGGTTTTTCAGAGTCTTCCAGACTTTGCTGATTGGCCAACTTTTCCTCAAATATATTTTAATTCTGAGCTTGTTGGTGGAGGAGATATCATTATAGAAATGGCAGAGCAAGATACTCTTAAGGATGCTATGCAAGAAGCTGTAGAAAAGTTTAATAATTAACTAACTTCTAAACCCTTCTTAATTTATAGCCATTTGCTTTAAGCCATTGTTTATGTTGTTGAAAGTCTGGCATTATTAACTGCACTAATCTCCAGAAATCAACAGAGTGATTTCTGTGAATTGTATGCGCTAGCTCATGAATGATGACATAGTCAATGACCTCCGATGGGGCCATTATTAAAAGGTAATTCAGGTTAATATTGTTTTTTGAAGAGCATGAGCCCCACATTGTTTTTTGGTTTTTAATTCTGACTTGATTCACATTCAAATTATGTTTATCAGCAAAATACGCAACCCTGGGTAGTGCAATCTCTCTGAATTTGCTCTTGCACCATTTCTTGAGTGATAATGATAGTGAATTTGGTTCAATTGACTTGACTACAAACTCTTCACCCGTAAAGATTAATTCTCTAGATGCTTGCGGTTTTATAATGATTGGAAAAAGTGTACCTAAATACAGAATTTTATTTTGATTGCTGGTGACATCTTTTATTTGGTTTTCTACCAAAGTAATTTTTCTGTTGATCCAGTTTTCCTTTTCATTGATAAAATCTTGAATTTTTTCAATTGATAATCTTTTGGGTGCGCGAACGATTAGCTCAGCATCTTCGTTAATTGAAATACTGAGTGTTTTGCGCTGACTTCTAATGATTTTACTTGGCGACATAAAAAATTTAATTAATCCACTCTCTTGCATTTTCAAACATTCGCATCCACGGAGAGCGCTCTTTCCAGTCTTTAGGATGCCAGGAGTTTTGTACTGTTCTAAAAACCCTCTCAGGGTGAGGCATCATTATAGTAATTCGACCAGTTTCATCACAAATC
>CALKDH010000038.1 GCA_938086805.1 uncultured PS1 clade bacterium
TCAATAGCTCAAAGTTTAGCTTGGGGTCTTGATATTCCCGCTCTGGGTGTGCATCACATGGAGGGTCACTTATTGGCACCACTACTGGAGACAAACAAACCAAGCTTCCCATTTGTTGCTCTTTTAGTTTCTGGTGGGCATACTTTGCTTGTTGAAGTACTAAGAATAGGTGAGTACAAGATTCTTGGAGAGTCTCTCGATGATGCGGTTGGTGAGGGGTTCGACAAAACAGCTAAAATCCTTGGTTTAGGATACCCTGGAGGCCCTGCCTTGGCAAATTTGGCAAAAAAGGGAGACAAAAATCGATTCACTTTCCCTAAGCCAATGACCGATAGACCTGGTCTTGATTTTAGTTTTAGTGGTTTAAAAACTTACGCAAGAAATACATTTATTGATTTTCCAAATGAAAAAGCTAATATTGCAAAAGCTTTTGAAGTTGCAGCTACGGAAACATTGACAATTAAGTGTAAGCGTGCAATCAAACAGACAGGATTTAAAACCCTAGTGGTCTCTGGCGGCGTGAGTGCAAACTTATCGCTGCGAGAGTCTTTAGACCAGATGGGTGTGGAAAATAAAGTTAAAGTTTTTTATCCTGCCCTTAATTTTTGTACCGATAACGGCGCTATGATTGCACTTGCAGGCCACTATCGATTTCTTGCTGGGCAGTCTAACGACAACTATGAAATCTCTATTAAGCCCAGATGGAGTCTTGAAGAACTTCTTCCTGTCTAGATGTTCACAAAATCCTAACTCACCTTCGTATAAGAGCCATAGAGTATAATAATTTGGAACGTTTAAGTAATTAACAAATTGAGATTTTATGATCATTATTCCAGCAATTGACTTAAAAGACGGACAATGTGTGAGACTCCGAAAAGGTTTGATGGAGGATACGACTGTCTTTTCAAATAATCCAACAGAAATGGCTGCCAAGTGGGTTGATGAGGGTGCAAGAAGACTTCATTTGGTGGACCTTAATGGCGCGTTTGAGGGTAGACCTATCAATGCAGATTGCGTTCATGACATCACTAAAACCTTCCCTAATCTACCTGTTCAGATTGGTGGCGGTATTCGTGATCTTAAAACGGCAAATGCTTATATTGAAGCAGGAATCAGTTACTTGATTATTGGAACAATGGCTGTTGAAAATCCAGAATTTGTAGAGCAGCTCTGTTTAGAGTTTCCAGATAAAATTATTGTAGGGCTTGACGCTAATAAAGGTTTTGTTGCGACTGATGGTTGGGCAAAACAAACTGATATCAGTGTTTCCGAATTAGCTAAAAAGTATGAACAGTATGGAGTCAGTTCAATTATTTATACGGACATCGCTAGAGACGGAATGATGCAGGGTGTAAATGTAGAGGCTACTGCAGATTTGGCGGATAAAACTTCGATACCAATTATTGCGTCTGGAGGCATAACCAATCTGGATGATATCACTGCACTTCTCAAAAGCGCCCACTATGGAATTATTGGAGCCATTACTGGCCGTGCAATTTATGAGGGGCAACTTAACTTTAAAGATGCCCAATCGATGAGTGATTATTATGATAGTTGAAGTCGCATATGCACTAGCTGATAAACAAAGTCTCATCAGTCTTGAAGTAGAAGAGGGATCAACTCTGAAAGAGGCTATTGAGGCTTCAGGCATTCTTGACGAGTACAGGGATATTGACTTGTCAACGAATCGTGTAGGAATTTTTTCTAAATTTGCAACACTTGATACGGTTCTTCGTGAAAAAGATAGGGTTGAGATTTATCGATCTCTTATTGCTGATCCTAAAAAAGTTCGTAAAGAGAGAGCCGCTCAGGGTAAAGCAATCCAAAGCAATAAAAACGCCTAATTCCAGGTAAAATAAAGAACTAATAATACATATAATATCTAAATGAGCGAAGACAAACCTCCGAGTAGACCATTTTTTTCCAAGTTATTTGACAAGTTTTTTCCTAAAACTTTAAAGCCCAGAGCGCAGCTAATGCAGGCCCTTGAAGAGGCTGAGGAAAATCTTGTTATTGATCCCCATAGTCGATCAGTTATTGAGGGCGCTTTGCAAGTCGAAAGCTTAAAGGTGCGAGACGTTATGGTTCCTCGTTCAAAGATGATTATGATTAATTCGGAAGCGACTACCAAAAGCCTACTTGAGATTATGGTCGCCTCATCTCACTCCCGCTTCCCAATTCATAATGAAGAGCAAGACTCGATCCTAGGGATAGTTTTAGCTAAGGATTTACTCGCACACATGGCCCATCACCAGGAAGATGAGTTTAACTATAGAGAGTATCTCAGGGATGCATTGTCAGTTCCTGAAAGCAAACCTTTGGGCTCTCTCCTGAGAGAATTTCAGCAAAACAAATCACATATGGCAATTGTTCTTGATGAGTATGGCGAGATTGCAGGTCTGGTAACAATTGAGGATGTTATTGAACAAATTGTTGGTGAGATAGAGGATGAGCATGACAAGGAAGAAGACAACATCATCGACTATGGAGATGGTCGCTACCTGCTTCAAGCCAACACAACACTATCTGAATTCAATGAATTTTTTGATGCGAACATTATGAGCGATGACTATGATACCGTTGCTGGATTGGTGATTTCAGGCTTCAGCTATCTACCAGAACAGCTCAGCGAGATTAATCTCCATGGGTTTCAATTCAAGGTCTTAAAAACGGACAACCGTAGACTTATTCTTCTAGAGGTGCAACATGAAACTTTAGAGAATCAAACTAAGCTCAAATAAATCTGCAATTGAAGCTTCAATTTATTAATCAATTAGTATAATTCTTGCGTATGAATTCTTTAGAAAAAACAACACAATTGGTCATTGACTTAATTAAAAAAAATAAAGCTACTGACTTTGAATTTTCAGTCGGAAAGAGTACAGGCGTGTCAACTGCTGTCAGGTTATCAAAAGTTGAAACACTCCAATATCATCTCGATAATAGTTTCGATGTTAGTGTCTATTTTGGCAAGAATAAAGGTCAAGCTTCAAGTGTAGATCTTAGCCAAGAGAGCCTAAAAAAAGCTATAGATTCTGCCTGCATGATAGCCAAGTATACTCAAGAGGATCCGTTCAATGGTCTTGCACCAAAAGATAGGATGGCATGGAATGTCCCTGATTTAGATCTTTATCATCCTTGGAGTTTGGATGCCAAACAGAGTATTGATATTGCAAAAGAGTGTGAACAAAGCGCTCTCGATCAGGCTGAAATAGACAACTCTGATGGCGCTGAGTTGTCCAGTTATGAAGGTGAGACGTATTATGCTAACTCCAATGGACTGGTTACTAGCATTAAAAATACTAGGCATTCGCTGCATTGCTCCTTGATTGCAAAAAGAGATTCAGAAATGCAGACCGCGTATGAATATTCTATTGCACTTGATTCGAGTGATTTAATGAGTCCATCAAAAGTGGGTAAAAAAGCTGCAAGTTTTGCGCAAAAAAAATTGGGTTCCCAACACTTAAAATCGCAAAAATGTCCTGTAATATTTATTCCAAGACAAGCCTCAGGTTTGTTTTCTCAATTATTGGGTGCACTTAGTGGTTCAAGACAATTCAAAAAAACATCCTTCTTGTTAGATTCACTTGATACATCAGTGATTACTGATTCAATCAGTATTTATGAAGACCCACTTCAGTCAAAAACTCTTGGCTCTAGAGCTTTTGATCTTGATGGTGTTTTAAAAAATAAACAGTTTTTTGTTGAAGATGGGAGGGTTGTTAGTTATCTAATGGGTCAGTACTCAGCGAATCAGCTTGGATTAAAGACTACTGCAAATGCTGGCGGGGTAAGTAATTGCTACGTAAAATCAAATTTTGAAGGTGGACTTGACGAATTAACTAGAGATATGAAAAAAGGTCTCATAGTGACAGACCTAATGGGCCATGGAGTTAATGCAACAACTGGAGATTATTCTCGTGGAGCAAGTGGCTTCTGGGTAGAAAATGGTGCCATTCAATTTCCAGTTTCTGGTATCACAATTGCTGGCAATCTAAAGAACATGCTAAAAAATATAGTATTTGTAGGCAATGACTTTGATTTTAGAAGCAATGTTAAAGTTGGCTCAACCCTAATCAGTGAAATGACAATTGCTGGGGAAGGCTAATCGATAAGTATGATGTCGTCATTATAGGTGGAGGCATGATTGGCCTTTCGATGGCCATTGAACTCTCCAATAAGACAAGTTTCAGTATCGCAGTTGTTGATCCAAATGATTGCAACCCTTCAATTAGCAAAAATTTTCATACCAGAGTGAGTGCTATTACGCCAGCTTCAAAGAACTTTTTGTGCTCAATTGATGTATGGAATGGAATTGAGAGAAAGAATCGTTTTGTTGCAACCAAAGTTTGGGATCAAAATTCACATGGTCACCTAAACTTTGATTCAAAAGATGAGGGAATTGATTATTTAGGATATATCATTGAAAATGATTTGATTCAATCCTCACTTTATAAGGCTGTTGAGTCATCTCAGGTTACTATGATTCATTCCAGTTTAGAGGCGCTTAATCAGTCTGATTTGGGTTATGATGCAAGACTAGATAATGACCAAACTTTAACTTGTAGACTCCTAATTGGTGCAGATGGCCCTCAATCGAAAGTTAGAAGTTTGGCTAATATTCAGGTTAAAGAGCATGACTATCATCAGAAAGCCATCATCGCAAATGTTTCCAGTGAAAAGCCTTTACAGCATAGCACATGGCAAAGATTCCTGTCTGACAGTATTCTTGCATTCTTACCCTTGACTGAAAATCAGGCATCCATTGTATGGTCATGCAAAAATGAATTAGCCAATAAGCTGGAAAATTCAGATGATCAACAATTTAACAAGCTTTTATCAGATGCCTCAGAGTATCAGTTTGGATCTCTTGAAGTGGTCAGCGCTAAACAGTCTTTTCCTCTCATTTCAAGAAGTGCACAAGACTATGTCCTTCGAGGCCTTGCACTCATTGGTGATGCAGCCCATAACATTCATCCTTTGGCTGGCCAAGGAGTAAACTTGGGTTTTTCTGACGTCATAGAACTCAGCAATCAGCTGCAGAATCAAGATCAGGTTGAATTAGGTGACTTTCTTAATCTTAGAAAGTATGCACGAGCAAGGAGACTGGATAACGAATTGATGTCCAAAACGATGACAGGGTTGGACTGGATTTATAAAGAAAATAATGAGCCAATAAGATGGCTAAGAGGTTATGGGATGAATTTAATAGACAAGAATCCAGCGCTCAAATCTTTTTTTCAAAGACAAGCTCTCGGGAACAGAAAGAAAAGATAGCTATTCAATAAAGCGGGTTGGAGTGACTATTCCGTCAACAGGAACATCCCAAGGCTTTGATTGAAGTTTATCTACCTCTTGTGCATCAAACGCTAGTCCAAATAGTTTAGGGACCCTGAACTTCTTCAATTTTGTATGGAAACTGAGCGTTTTGTCATAAAAACCTCCACCCATACCAAGTCGATTCTTATTTTTATCAAATCCAACAAGAGGCATAAGGATAATATCCATTTTGTGGGCCCCTATAAGAGGTGTAAAGATCGGCTCCTCAATACCAAACCTGTTCTTCCTAAAAAATTTACCCATCTTTGCAAACTTTAACTTTTCACCGACAAGAATCGGTAAGTAAACAAAATAGCCTTGATGAACTAAAAAATTTATGACTGCCGAAGTTTCAATCTCACCATCATTTGGAATAAATATTGCAACATGCTTAGCATTCCTAAAAATTGCATTTTTCTTGCACTGATAAAGAAGATGTTTGCCATCCCTTTTTCTTGATGGTTGATCAATCGACCGTCTAATTTCCCTAAGTTGTTTTCGAAGCTCTTTCATGGACCATTGTTTTGAAATTTTACTAATTTTAGCAGTAGAAAAAATGAAAGAATGAATAAATATAAAGGAGATGAAGGGTCCGTTGTGCCGTGTTGACATGGTCCTGAACCATTCTGGTTCAAGGCGGAAGTTCGATGTTTACCGTAGGTTTCCCACTACTTGGTGGGCTTACACAATAGCAACCAATCTCATCTCCTTTTCTATACTTAATCGGCTCAGGGAAATAAATCAAGCACGAACACAACAGATAAAACAATTATCTCCTTTTGAAGATTTATTTGCAATGCAATTTCTTCTTTTATATGAAATTAAACAACCTGCCTTTGAGCTAAGATGTATTGAAATAGAGCTTTATTGAAAACTTATTACTATAAAATCCAATTTTCAATTTTTAATCAGGGGGTTTAAGTGACTGTATTAGCTGCAATTTTTTTGCTAATAATTATTATGGACCCAATAGGAAATGTCCCTGTATTTTTAAGTATTCTAAAAAATATCCCCTTAGAGAGAAGAAAAAAAATAATTATCAGGGAATTAATAATTGCCTTCGCGATTTTATTGTTTTTTATGTTTGTTGGAAGGTTTTTACTCCAGCTTCTTCAAATAGAGCAATCTTCACTTGGAATTGCAGGAGGAATCATACTATTCATTATTGCAATTAGGATGATTTTTCCTGGGACAAAACCGATGTTCACTCACAATGAAGAATCCGAACCTCTTGTTGTGCCACTTGCTATTCCAATGCTAGCTGGACCATCTGCAATTGCCGCAGTCATTCTATTTATGGCTCAAGAGCCAAGCAGGTGGATTGAGTGGATCTTTGTAGTGTTTGTTGCTAGCTTAATTTCTGGAATTATTTTACTTTCATCTGAAGCTTTAGGAAGTAAGCTTGGTAATAGGGCTTTGACAGCAATTGAAAGATTAATGGGTATCTTCTTAATAATGGTTTCAGTTGATTTTATTCTTGATGGGATAAAGCAAACATTCAATATTTAATTTTTGAATTTTCTATAAATAACACTCTCCCGTTACCAATTCAAATTTGCTATGTATCCCTGAAAAGACTATAATGGCGCATTTTTTTAATTAATAATTGGTGAAGAATTTGGCACCTATAGTGATGAAATTTGGGGGCACGAGTCTCAGGGATGAGGATTGCCGTGCGCATGCTTTACAGCATATCAAACGCTACCACGAGTCTGGAGAAAGGATTGTGGTTGTTGTTTCCGCTATGGGAAGAAAGGGTGAGCCATATGCTACGGACACTTTAGTAGCACTTCTTAGAGATGTTGGGCATAACATTAATCCAAGAGAGTTAGATCTGGTCATGAGTGTTGGGGAGACTTTAAGCTCTGCCTATTTTTCTCACTTACTAAGTCACAATGGGATGCCGGCTGAGTCTTTCAATGGAAGACAATCGGGAATCCTAACAGATGATAATGCCGGAAATGCAGAAATTTTAGAGATTAACCCGTCACGTATTGTTGAGGCGCTTGATAACGGTTTTATTGCTGTGGTTGCAGGTTTTCAAGGAGTTAATGATAAAGGTGATATTCGCACTCTTGGTCGGGGTGGTAGTGATACTTCGGCAGTTGCTCTTGCATCTGCTATGGGTGCAGAAAAAGTTGAAATTTTCTCAGATGTAGACGGTATCGCAAATTGCGATCCGAGACAGGTAGAGGACTCAAGTTATCTTAAATCTATTAGTGTTAATCAAATGCTTGCAATGGCTGATGAAGGCTCTAGAGTTATTCACCCAAGGGCCATCAAGGCATCTTTAAAAACAAAAACTCCCATTATCGCAAAGAATAATTTTAATGAGACTGAGGGTACTCTAATTCACCATGATGACTCCAATAAAGAGGAAGTTGTTGCTATTGCGCACCGTGAGAGTATGGTGTTGATTGAGTTTGCTCTCGAGCATAAAGCTGCAAGCCATGTTAATGGCGTTGTCAATATTGATTCAAAAAGACTCCTTCTCAATGATGATGTTTATTTAAGTGATAAGTTGGCCCAGCTTGAAGAGAAGCTAGGATTTTATAAATTAAGTAGACACTGGGCTACTATTTCTGTTGTATTCAATAGAAAAGTTTCAAAAAAACCTGCTGAACTAGATTATGCTGAATTGTTAGATTCCCCAGATACTATTATCAGATATCTCCTGAAGGAACCAAAAGTTAGAGAAACATTAAAATTTTTACACGGAAGATATACTGCCTAGCCTAACTTAAGGTTTGTAGCCAGAATTGTTTACATAACTTAAAAGTATTTCATCAGTAAACTCTGCTTCAAGCTCCGCCGCTTTTTCTTCAACTGGACCTTTTAGGTCGCCATCTTCAATTTCAGTAACTTCGTTGTGCCAGTCAGTCAGGTATGCGTCTGCGTCTGTTGAATCTCCAACCGTTGCCGCTGAGTCTACGGCCTCCATAAAGCGATTATCAAGCTGGACTTTTTCAACCTCCCTTCTGCTTTTTTTGATCATTACCTGTGTTGGTATATCGCGCCATTTTATTACTGTCAGCTTCATTTTATTCTCCAAGAAAATACTTAATTATTATCCAAATAAATTTCGAAAAATTCTACCATTAAGTTATTAATCAAATTGCTATAATTTAGGTATATAATTCACGTTTTTTTTAAGTTTGACTTTGTACTGGAGAAGTGATGAAAGATAAGGCGCAAGTAGTTGTTATTGGAGGAGGAGTTGTTGGTGCTGGAACGCTCTATCATCTAGCTAAAAAAGGTTGGACTGACGTTGTATTGGTTGAACGTAAAGACCTAACATCAGGCTCTACTTGGCATGCTGCAGGGCTTCTGCCATTATTCAATATGAGCTATTCAGTAGGAAAATTGCACCAGTACTCTGTTGATTTTTATCACGATCTTGAAAAAGAGACTGGAATGAATGTCGGCTTTAGTGTGGTTTCGAATATCCGTCTTGCTAATTGTCAAGACAGAATGGATGAATACAAGTATTACTCTGGAGTTGGGAGTACGGTAGGTGTTAATGTCAAATTTTTAACACCAGATGAAGTTAAAGAGATTTGGCCACTATGCAATACTGACGGTTTAGTTGGTGCAATCCAGCATCCTGATGATGGTTATATTCAGCCAGCAGATTTGACTCAAGCTCTATGCAAAGGTGCCAAAAATAGAGGTGCTGAGATATACGAACACACACTTGTTGAAGATATCCAGCAGCAAAAAGACCAGAGCTGGGTTGTATCAACAGATAAAGGTGATATTTCATGTCAACATGTCGTATCTTGTACGGGAAGTTTTGCGAGAAAAACGGGAGAGATGGTTGGGCTTGATATCCCAGTTATTCCAGTTGAACATCAATTTCTAGTAACAGAACAGCATCCAGAAATTATGGAGAGAAAAAAGCAAGGGTTGCCAGAAATGGCAGTTCTTCGTGAATCTGATTCCGCATACTATCTAAGAGAAGAGGCTGGAGGTATGATTCTTGGTATATATGAAAAAGGTGCACCAGCTTGTTACGTTGATGGTCCAAGTAAAGACTGTCAGTATGAACTTTTCAACGGCGAACTAGACCGAATTATGCCGCACATTGATCGCTGCATTAGTCGTGTTCCTGCATTTGGTGAAGTCGGCATTAAAGATATTTATAATGGTGCTATTGCATATACGCCTGATGGCAATCCAATTGTAGGGCCAGCACCTGGTTTAAAAAATTTCTGGCTTAACGAAGGCCATAGTTTTGGAATTACAGCAGCTGGTGGAGCTGGTTGGCAGTTAGCAGAATGGATCGTGGATGGAGAGCCAACGGTCGACATGATGGGCGTTGATCCTCGCCGTTTTGGTCCCTATGCAACCAGAGGTTACTTGAGAGAAAAAAATGAAGAGGCCTATGCAAATGTATTCACAACGCACTACCCTGACGAAGAGAGAAGCGCTGCAAGACCTCTCAAGACAGCGCCGTGCTATGATCGAATGAAGGCCTTGGGGGCTGTGTTTGGATCGGTCTATGGCTGGGAGCGTCCAAATTGGTTCATGCCTAGCCTTGATTATTCGCTTAGTGCTGAGGAGTTGAATCAGGAAGACCCTGAAAAGGTATTTTTAAATAAGAATCATTCTAAAGCTTTAGAGGATGGTCGTATTGTAGAAAAAAACTCATTCAGACGCTCAAACTATTTTGAACATGTCGGCAATGAGTGTAAGCATGTTAATGAAAAAGTTGGACTACTTGATATGTCAGCTTTTGCAAAATGTGTTGTCAAAGGTCCTGGTGCAGAAGAATGGTTAGAATTTATCTTTGCAAATAAGATGCCTCAGGCTATCGGCAGAATTAGTCTGGTCCATATGCTATCTTTGAATGGTGGTGTAAGGGCTGAATTTACTGTTTACAAGACTGGTCCTCAAAGTTATTACTTGGTCTCAGCGGGGGCGTTTGAAACTCATGATCATGATTATTTATTCAAGCTTGTTCCAAAAGACGGAAGTGTCAGCGTTCAACGTATGACAACCCAAACTGGCGTTTTGGTTCTGGCTGGCCCAAGGTCTCGTGATGTACTTCAAAAGCTTACTGATACAGACCTATCTAACGAAAACTTTAAATGGCTGACCGGTAAAAAAATAAATGTTGGCTATGCAACAGCTGAGGCGCTTCGAGTCAACTTTGTTGGAGAGCTAGGCTGGGAGCTTCATCACCCAATCGAAATGCAGAACTATATATTTGATCAGTTGATGGAGGCTGGGGCAGAGTTTGATATTAAGCCATTTGGAATTCGAGCGATGGATAGTATGCGCCTCGAGAAGTCATATCGATTGATTCCAAGAGAAATGTCCATTGAGTACTCTGCTTATGAGTCTGGACTTGATCGGTTTGTTAGACTTGACAAAGAAAATGATTTTATTGGTAAAGAGGCCCTTAAAGAATGGCAAGATAGAGGTGCTGTTAATGGTTTTGTGACTCTAGAAGTATTAGGAGTTACTGATGCAGATGCCCGTGGCTCGGAGGCCATTTATAAGGATGGTAAGATAGTTGGTAGAGGCACTTCAGGTGGCTATGGTTGGCGTTGTGGTAAGTCTCTTGCGCTTGGTATTGTCAGGAAAGATTTAACGGAGATTGGTACTGAGCTAGAAATTGAAATATTGGGAGAAAGATATCAATCAATTGTCATTGATGAGTCACCTTTTGATCCAATGAACGAATGCTTGAGGGCATAATCTAGAAATGTCACACATCACAAAAAATTCTCAGCTTCATGACCAAATGGTGACTTGGCGTCACCATATTCATAAACATCCAGAGTTAAGCTTTAAAGAGGAGATGACGAGTGACTATATAGCCTCAGTACTGGAGTCACATAACATTGAAATGCATCGAGGACTCGCTGTTACTGGAATAGTTGCAACTATTCATGGTACAAAAAAAGGAAAAGCAATAGGGCTTCGTGCGGACATGGATGCACTCCCCATTCAAGAGAAAAATGAGTTTAATCATAAATCAGTTCACGACGGAAAAATGCATGCTTGTGGTCACGATGGTCATTCAACCATGCTGTTAGGGGCTGCTGTATATTTAAAAGAGCACAATAATTTTGCTGGAACTGTTCATTGTATTTTTCAGCCGGCTGAAGAGGGCGGCGGCGGTGGACGTGTGATGGTCGAGGAAGGTATCTTTGAAAAATTTCCGTGTGATGCAGTTTATGGGATGCACAATTGGCCTGGTCTCGCTGAAGGTCAGTTTGCTGTCCATGATACGGCAGTAATGGCTGCAAACGAGACTCTGAAAATTACGATTAAAGGGAAGGGTGGTCATGCCGCAATGCCTGATCAGTGTATAGATCCAATTATGATAGGTTCTCAGGTTGTTACTGCGCTTCAGAGTGTTGTTTCGAGAACTGTCGCTCCTTTAGACGCGGCAGTAATTAGCATCACAATGGTTGATGCTGGTTTCGTATCGAACGTCATTCCAAATGAAATGAACTTAACTGGATCTCTTAGATACTTTAAAACCGAAGTGGGTGATGAAGTAAAGAATAAAATTGAGAGTATCGCTAAGGGTATTAGTGAGTCAATGGGAGCAACGGCAACATTTAGCTCGACACCAAACTATCCAGCAACAGTCAATACACCAAAGCATGCCCAGTTATGCGCTCAAGCTGCTGAAAAAGTCGTGGGAAAAAAGAACGTGTTAAGAAATGAAAAGCCAAGTATGGGATCCGAAGATTTTTCTTTTTTACTTAACGCTTCTGAAGGAGCTTATATTTGGATTGGTAATGGATTAGTTCCAGAAGATAGTCCTGAAGGGGGTTGTATGCTTCATAATACTCAGTACGACTTCAACGATGAAATTCTACCTGTTGGAAGCAGTTATTGGGTGGAGCTGGTTCGATACCTTCTCAAGTAGAGCTTTAAAAGGTTTGATTTATGTTTTCTAAGGCAATTGTTAGAACACCTGGAAAAAGTTTAATTAATGGTTTAACAGACTCAAGTCATCTTGGCGTACCAGACTATTCACAGGCCATCATTCAGCACCAAGCTTACATAGAGGCTCTAAAATTCTGTGGTCTTGAGGTTACTGTTCTAGAACCCTGTGAGGACTATCCAGATTCTACGTTTGTTGAGGATGTTGCTTTAATCACTCCGAGCTGTGCCATTATGACTCGTCCTGGAGCTGAATCAAGAAGGGGGGAGGTTGAACACATTTCATCTTTATTGGTTAGCCAGTTTAAATATCTTGAGACTATTGATGCACCAGGGACTATAGAGGCTGGTGATATTATGATGGTGGGAAGCCACTTCTATATTGGCCTATCTGATAGAACTAATATTCAGGGCGCAAACCAATTAATAGCGCTTTTAGAAAAATACGGTTACACAGGCTCTACCGTTGAGCTTAAGGATGTTCTTCATCTTAAGACTGGATTGTCTTATCTCGAGAACAACATATTGGCTATTTGCGGCGAATTCAAAAGCGACCCTATCTTTGCTGAATTTGAGCAAATCGAAATCCCAGAATCAGAGAGCTATGCTGCAAACTGCATATGGGTAAATGATAATGTCATTATGCCTGCTGGCTACACGGCGACAAAAGAGTTATTAAGCACTACTGGATACAAAGTTATAGAGGTAGACGTTTCTGAATTCAGGAAGCTTGATGGCGGATTAAGTTGTCTTTCTCTTAGATACTAAGATACTTTTCTTTTAAAATTAACATAAGTTTTTATCTAGGTAAGGCTTGATGCTAAATATACCTCTAACAAATTTAGCTTTAGCATTTATTCCAGTTTTAGTTGTATTAATCATTATTTGGCGATGGAATATTGGCATTAAGTCTTCCCTTTATGCCATTTTTAGAATGATTATCCAGCTTTTATTAATTGGATATGTCTTGACTTACATTTTTGAAACGAATAGCAACTACATTGTCATTTCAGTGCTTAGCATCATGCTGGTATCAGCTAGTTGGATATCTTTAAGAACCTCCTCGCTCCCTAGAAGAATACTATTACTCAACGCAATAAATGCAATATTGATTGGCGGGGTTTCAGTTTTAATCATCATGACACAAGGAGTTTTGATGATTGATCCATGGTATGAGCCGAGCTTCATGATACCTCTTGCAGGAATGATTTTTGCAAACTGTATGAATGGGATCAGCCTTGCAGCTGAGAGATTGGAGAGTGAATTAAATCAAGGTAAATCATTCAGTGAGGCTAAGGTCATAGCACTAAAGACTTCATTGATACCAATCACAAATATGCTTCTGGCTGTTGGGCTTGTTTCTTTACCCGGAATGATGACTGGACAAATATTGTCAGGTGTTTCTCCTATGATAGCTGTGAGATATCAGATTATGGTTATGTGTATGTTCTTTAGCTCGACTGGAATTTCAGTCGCTGTCTTCCTTCAGTCAGTCAGAGGGCAATTTAAAAATAAAGAGATTGCTTAATCGAACTCCTTTTTAATCTCTTCAAAAGTTGCTGTAATGGCGTAAACATTTGTGTATCCCATTTCCTTTAATGTCAGCGCTGCAAGAGAAGCACGACCCCCTCCAGCACAATGAGTCAGAATTAATGTTTCTGAGTTTTGGCAATTTTTTTCGATTAACATCTCTAAGAGTCCTCTAGGGATATTAATGGAATCCTCGAGACTCGACTCATCAAAATTTTTGTTTTCACGAACGTCAATAATGACAGCATCATTTGAATTGTCGAATAAAGTTTTAGCTTCAACTGGATTAACACAATCAATTTCTTTTTGAGCTTTAGTGATTAACTCACCTGCTGTTTTTATCATATCCATAGTCTCCAAGAATAATCTTAATGTTTAAAATGACGCATCCCGGTAAAAATCATTGCGATGCCATGCTCATTTGCTGCAGCAATTACTTCATCGTCCCGCATTGACCCGCCAGGGTGAATAATTGCCTTAATTCCAGCCTGAGCTGCTGCATCTATTCCATCTCTGAATGGAAAGAATGCATCAGAAGCCATCACCGAACCCTTAACCTCTAAATTTTCATCTGCTGCCTTGATGCCAGCAATCTTAGCTGAATAAATTCTAGACATTTGACCAGCACCAACTCCAATTGTCATCTGATTTTTGGCATAAACAATAGCATTTGACTTGACATACTTTGCTACTTTCCAGGCAAATAATAAGTCCTTCATCTGAGAGTTTGAAGGCTGAGAAGAAGATACGCACTTCATATCATCAGAGTGGAGCGTGATTAAGTCTTTATCTTGTATTAGTAGTCCGCCAGATATTTTTTTATAATCAAATGCTGGTAGAGCTTTCTTTAGATCCCCGCACTCAAGAACTCTAACATTCTCCTTGCTAAGCAAAACAGTTTTTGCGTTGTCATTAATCTTTGGTGCTATGATTACTTCGACGAATTGCTTGTCAATGATGCTTTTTGCGGTCTCTTTATCTAGTTCACGATTAAAGGCAATGATCCCACCAAATGCAGATGTAGGGTCTGTAAGGTAAGCGCTCTGGTAGGCTTCGTAAATATTTGTTCTGGTGGCTACTCCACAGGGGTTTGCATGTTTTATGATAACGCAGCTTGGCTCTTCAAAAT
Source organism: uncultured PS1 clade bacterium (assembly GCA_938086805.1). Classification (GTDB taxonomy): domain Bacteria; phylum Pseudomonadota; class Gammaproteobacteria; order PS1; family Pseudothioglobaceae; genus Pseudothioglobus. Next base: position 14,885 of record CALKDH010000038.1, read on the forward strand.
CACGGACACATTCTAGAGCTGCATCAGCATCTGCCATATTATTATAAGAAAGCGGCTTGCCTTGGATTTGATGACTTGATGAGATGGATGCTTCAAACGAGTTTTTTTCTTTGTAAAAGGCCGCACCTTGATGAGGGTTTTCTCCATATCGCATCGTTTGAGATTTAATAAATTGAAGATTAACTGTGTTTGAAAAACCATCATCCTTCCTGCCAAGATAATTAGCGATAGCTCCATCATATTGCGCTGTGTGCTCAAAGGTTTTCATAGCTAGAGACTCTCTTAGAGAAAGTGATGTTCCTCCATTCTGGGTTATTTCCTCTATAACTAAATCATAGTCTGAGCTATCTACGACGACGGTTACAGAGACATGGTTTTTTGCACTAGATCTGAGCATTGCAGGTCCACCAATATCAATATTTTCAATGGCATCATCCTCTGTACAGTTCGGATTTTGTATCGTCTCTTGAAATGGATATAAGTTCACCACGACTAGGTCGATTGGCTTGATTTCATTTTGTTTCATTACCTCCTCATCAATACCTCTTCTTGCAAGTATTCCCCCATGAATTTTTGGATTGAGGGTTTTTACTCTTCCAGCCATCATTTCAGGGTAGCCGGTAAAATCTGATACCTCAGTGACAGGAATGTTGTTGTCTTGAAGAAGTTTTGATGTACCACCCGTCGATATGATTTCTATATCAAGAGAGGATAGTTTTCTAGCAAATTCAGTGATTCCAGATTTATCAGAAACGCTTATTAAAGCTCTTTTGATCAACATCGTTAAGGGTATTTTGGCCGAGGAACTTATTGAGCCCAATTATAGACTCTTACAGGTTATAGAGGCTTGCTTTTTTCTTTAGAGTGGCACGATTTATACCTAGTATTCTGGCTGCCTCACTTTGATTTTGGTCGACCTTATCAAGTACAAACTTAATAGTTGCTGCCTCAGCTTGTTGAGTGACCATCTTAAATACACCATTTGACGATTCACCATTCAAGTCAGAGAAATACTTCTCAAGATTATCTTTGATGCAATCCTGTATACCCCTTTGTTTCATATCGAATACAAAAAATCATGAAATTTTGAATACTGCTCAGAGTGATCTATCACTCGGTTTATGCTTGGCCAAAAGGCTGTGCCTTTTTCACGGTCAAGGTGCATAGAATACCAAAAAATATGCTTTCTGGAAAGCTGAGTTCCCATTTTATGGCCATAAAAATCATGAATCTGTTTAATGTGACTTAAGATTTGTGGTATTTTTTTTTCAAGAGGTGGCTCTTCTGAGTTGCTTCCCTTTGTTAGAAATTCATTAATCTGGTTTATAAGCCATGGATTTCCCTGGGTCGCTCTTCCTAGCATTACAGCCTCTGCACCAGTGAATTTGATTATATCTTGTGCTTTTTTAGGAGAGTCGATATCACCATTTGCGACGACTGGTATTGAAACTTGGTTAACAATTTTTTTAATTGTTGAAAATTCAGCTTCACCCTTAAACTTTTGTGTTCTTGTTCTGCCATGAATAGCAATCATTTGTATTCCATTATCTTCAGCGATTTTAGCAATGGTTGGAGCGTTCTTATTATCATCATCCCAGCCCGTTCTCATTTTGAGTGTTACTGGAACTTCTACAGCATTGACAACGGACTTAATAATATCTTCAACTAATTTTTCATTTTGCATAAGAGCAGATCCAGCAGCCTTATTACAGACTTTTTTAGCTGGACACCCCATATTAATATCAACAATATCTGCACCAAATTCTAGAGCTTTTTTTGCAGAAATGGCTAGATCATCTGCATCTGATCCTGCTATTTGAACGCTAATAGGAGATTTTTCAGAGCTAAAGTCTAAGCGATGCTTTGATTTATTTGAGTTCATTAAATGGTTTTGAATTACAACCATTTCTGAGGTCGTAAGTCCAGCACCTTGCTCTCTACAAATCATTCTAAAGGGTTTGTCACTCGTACCTGCCATTGGCGCAAGCAAAACCTTAGAATAGAGTTTGTATTTTCCTATATTCACTAATCTATAGTTTTTTTGATTGCTTTTCCGCTTTTTTCATAAGTCGTTTCTGCTTAAGCTTTGATAAATGGTCTACAAAAAGTATTCCATTGAGATGGTCCATTTCATGTTGAATACAGACAGCAAGTGTTTCATCTGCTTTAATTTCAAATGGTTGGCCAAGCTCATTCAAAGCACTAACCTTAATCTCATTAGCTCTTTTAATGTTTTCATAGTAATTAGGGACAGAAAGGCACCCCTCTTCATATTCAATCTCTCCACTTTTCTCAATTATTTCTGGATTGATAAGGCATAGTGGTTGATTACACTCATCCGAGACATCGATTACGATAAGGCGTTGATGAAAATCAACCTGAGTCGCTGCAAGACCAATCCCTGGGGCATCATACATAGTTTCAAACATATCTTTGACTTGTTTTTTGATCTCACTATTGACTTCTTGAACTGGCTTGGCAATTGTTCTTAGGCGCTTATCGGGATATTTTAAGATTTCTAAAATCATGATTTGATTATTACTGTATTTTCTATTTCGTTAAGTTGGTTTGGGTAATCCTGATTGAAGTGTAACCCTCTGCTTTCTTTTCTTGAAAGGGCAGATTCTACAATAATTTTGGATGTTTGAGCCAAGTTTCTCAGTTCAATCAGATCTTCTGTTACTGTGTAAAGCCGGTAGTACTCATCAACCTCTTTGTTAATTTGTTGAATCTTAAAATAGGCTGATTTAAGACGATTATTGCTTCTCACAATACCAACAAAATTCCACATGATGAGTCTGATTTCATGCCACAAATGGGCTATAACTACTTTTTCTTTAGAAGGTGCTACTCTAGAGTCATCCCACCTAGGGATATCATGGGATAGGAAGTCCAGACTGCTTGCATTGATATGCTCTGCACAAGATTTTGCAAAAACTATACATTCAAGCAATGAGTTGCTTGCCATTCGATTTGCTCCATGAACTCCTGAATGGGCAACTTCACCCACAGCATAAAGATTATTTATATTGCTTTGTGCATCTATGTTTGTATCAACACCACCACAGGTATAGTGAGCGGCAGGAACAACTGGAAGAGGGTCTTTTGATATGTCAATACCAAGTTCACTACAGCGCTGAGTAATTGTGGGAAAGCGAGTTTTAATCCATTCTGCCTCCTTAAATGAAAAATCAAGGTAAACACAATCAAATCCATGAACTTTCATTTCATTGTCAATTGCTCTAGCCACAATATCTCTCGGCGCGAGCTCAAGACGCTCATCATATTTGTGCATAAATTCCTGACCATCAGGAAGAATAAGCTTGGCCCCCTCTCCTCTAAGAGTCTCAGAAATTAAAAAAGACTTAGCGTGAGGATGGAACAGGCATGTTGGATGAAATTGAGTAAATTCCATATTGGTTATTTCGCATCCAGCCCTATAGGCCATGGCAATACCATCACCGGTTGAGGTGTCCGGATTTGATGTATAAAGATATGATTTTGAGGCCCCACCTGTAGCTAATATAGTTTTCTTTGAGCTAAAAGTTAGTACTTCTTTAGTGTTTTTATCTAAGACATATGAGCCATAGCAGCAATTATCTTGAACGATGAGATCAACCGCTACATACTCCTCAAACAAGGTAATGTTTTTATACTTTTTAGCATGAGCTAGAAGATTAACTTGAATAGATTGACCTGTTTTGTCGGCAACATGTGCAACCCTATTTGAGCTATGGCCTCCCTCAGTGGTAAGATCGTATTTATTGTTAATATTTGAAAATTTAACGCCAGTCTTTTCTAAGTCAATGATAGCCTGAGGAGCCTGTTCAACCATGAACTTTATGCTGGCTTTATTCCCAAGATGAAATCCAGTGTTCATTGTGTCAGTTATATGAGACTCAAAATTATCATCTGGGTCCAAGACTGCAGAGATACCACCTTGAGCATAATAAGAGGATCCCTCCAGTATCTTATCTTTTGCTATTACTGCAACCGATAGGTCCTTGGAGAGCTGAATTGAGCTCATTAATCCTGCCGCTCCAGAGCCAATTATAAGGACATCAAATTGATAATCGTTAGACATATTTAATTGTTACAAAAAGACACAAAACATAAAAAAATAAATACTATTTTTATATATAATTTCCCGCAAGTTAAAAACTACTATATTTAACTTATTTCTCCTTTTAATAGTAGACTAACCCCGCACTCTTATTCGAGGCGGGGTTTTTTATTTTATAAGGTTTTCTTATTCATTCTTGGTTTAAAAATTATAAGTAATTTAGGCAGTAAAGTTAGATTTACAAACACTGCACTTAACATGGCTATAGCCATAAAAACTCCAAAATAAATACTTGGTATAAAGTTTGATAGTATTAATACAAGAAATCCAATTGCTACCGTAGCAGCTGTATAAAACATAGAGATTCCAATCGAGTTATGAGCTCTATGCATAGATGATAAATAATTACCATCCATTAACAATTCAGCTTTAAATCTACTAATATAGTGAATTGCATTATCAATTCCAATACCTATTGCGATTGCTGCTATAGTTATTGTCATGATGTCTAGTGGGATTCTAGCCCAGCCCATCAACCCTAGAATTAAAAGCGAGGGAAGAATATT
>CALKDH010000039.1 GCA_938086805.1 uncultured PS1 clade bacterium
TGTGCATAATTTGAAAATCCTACAAGTTGTGACAACTCTAACCTTAAAAATAAAATTTCACTCATTATTTGACGATTATCGAATTCTTTCGATGTAATTCCTACGTCAGAAGCTCTCGAAATATAGGCTTTATAGACCTCCTCTCTCAACTACCTATTATCAGCATATGTCATTAAATCAATGTAAACAGGAGCTTGAAGATTAATCTCATAATTATCTCCAGCTCTAACTTTGGATAGTTCAGACTCACTAAAGCCTTTAAGAGCGTTTTCTGATACTACCTTTTTCCAAGAGTTAGTCGCCTGAAGAACATTTTTCGAGAATTGATTACTTAATAAACTCAGTTGCTCCTTAATCTCTTTGAAACGAGAGGATTTTGCCCCATCTAGTGCAACTCCAGAGAGCTCAAAACTGCGAAGGGATTCTTTTACAATATGCTTTTGTTGCTCATTTAATTTAGTATCTTTAACTCTTATAAAAGCCTGGTATAGCTCTTTATTAGCTCCCAAATCACTATAGTAATTTGAGATTAAAGGTAGTGTTTTTTCATACTGCTTATTAAAGTCATCATTAAACATCACTGAATTAAGATGAGAATTAACACTCATCTCTTTTCCAATATCATGCTCCGCCTCATCAAGGACATCAATCACACTCTCCCAATCTGAACCTTGGCTTGCAAGATTAGATTTAGTTTGACCCGCATTAATTGACTCAGCAATGCCTTGGACGATGTCTTTAGGCTCAAAATTAGGAGAATGGTTGTTTTTCATTTACAGGTGAATTGAATAAAATTACATTTTAAGTTAAAGGACAAAAATGTCTATGAATTTTAGGCGTTGTTTAAAAAAAGATTAGGTGAAGTTAAATATCTTGCCTGTTTTGGATTATGACTTCATAACCCTCCTCTTCGGGTTCGTCATCAACCATTTCAGGCGGAAAGCCAACACCAAGAACTTCAACATTCGCTCTTTCTTCAAGTCTTTTAATAATATTTGGAGACAGTTCTCGAGAACCATAACGTTTTTCACCATCCTTAAATATATCAACAATCATTGGTGCAACTTCTAAATTAAGTCCTTTTCGCTGTGCAAGATCATTGAAAATACCTACATCTTTGGAGACTAAATCCATTGTGAAACTTATATCTCTACTTCCATTCAAAATCACCTGTGACTCTGTTTCATGAACAAATGAGTTTCCTGAGGAGGCTTTGATTGCTTCATAGGTTACGTTCATATCCATGCCCAAAACCTTCATCGTGGTAAGCGCCTCTGAAACAGAAACAAGGTTAACTGTAGCAAGATAATTGGTCATTACTTTTAAAGTTGATGCAGTCCCAAGATCACCAGTGTGCAGAACTCTTCGCCCCATAGTTTTTAAAATTGGTAGAGCTTTTTCAAAAGCCTCACGTTTGCATCCAGCAAATATTGAAATGTTTCCTGTATCAGCTCTATGACAACCCCCAGATACAGGGCAGTCGACTGGCAAAGCACCTGCTGATTCAACTAGTAAACCTATTCGTCTAATTTCAGCTTCATCAGTTGTGCTCATCTCTAGCCAAATCTTGCCATGGCTTAGGCCTGCTATGATGCCATTTTTTGACTCCATAACCTCTGAGCAAGCTTGAGGCGAAGGAAGGCAAGTTATAACAATATCGCAAAGCTCAGCCATTTCCTTTGGAGAACCAATTGTCGATGCTCCTCGTGATACAAATTCATTAACTAAAGAATCGTTTAAATCTATAACTGTAAGATCAAAACCATTCCTTAAAAGACTGCCAGCAAGCTTGCCTCCTGCATTGCCTAGGCCAATAAATCCTACTTTCATGTAATTCTCCTAATTGCTTGATTCATCATCAACATAATAAGGCTTTTGATCCATTGAAAGATGAAGCTTTTTTCCTTTGTATGGAGAGTTTGACTCCACAACTTCAAAATTCAATTCAATACCTAAGCCCGGCTTAGCTGACGGAATTATGTTTCCATTATTCCAATTTATTGACTCAGTTAGAACTTCAGCATGAAAGCCTCCCCAAGTCATAATACTTTCCATTATTAAAAAGTTAGGTGTTGCAGTAGAGAGCTGAATGCTCGCTGCAGCTCCAATAGGGCCGTTATACAAGTGCGGTGCAATTTGGGCATAATAAACCTCTGCAATACTTGCAATTTTCTTTGCTTCAAGAATTCCACCTACTCGGCCTAGATTCATTTGAATGATTGAAGCTGCATTATTTTTTAAAACATCAAAAAATTCATACTTTGTGGTCAGCCTTTCACCCGTTGCAACTGGAATTTTAGTTTTTTTAGCCACCTGAGCCATTGCACTTGATTGACCAGGAGGAACTGGCTCTTCAAACCAAAGAGGATCAAACCTTTCGAGCCTTTTTGCAAGCCTAACGGCTGATGCAGGTGTGAATTGCCCATGGGTTCCAATAAGAATATCGCATTGATCCCCCACTGCCTCTCTAATTCTTTGACAATAGCTCTCGCTATGCTTTAACCGACTCAGAGATATTTGATGCCCAGAGTATGAAGAATAGGGTCCAGCTGGATCAAACTTAATGGCAGTAAAGCCTTGTTGCATTAATTCGATAGCAGACTGGGCACCAAGCTCAGGATCTTCATAATTCAGTTCACCATTGTTATCCTTTGGATACAAATAGGTATAAGAGCGCAACTTTTCATGAACCTTTCCCCCTATAAGCTCATAAATTGGTTTATTTGCCTCTTTTCCAATTATGTCCCAGCAAGCCATCTCAAGACCACTTAAAACCCCCATCATGGTTAAATCAGGCCTCTGTGTAAAACCACTTGAGTAGCATTCACGATAGAAGCGTTCGACGTGATGAGGATCATGACCTTTGAGATACCTTTCAAAAACGTCGCTAACCCCCTTGACAACAACTTCGGGATGAAAAGATGCTGAATAAACCTCTCCGATACCTAATATTCCACATTTGGTCTCTATGGATAGAAAAATCCAATACATGCCGCCGATATGGGGCTCTGGTGTTGCGACAATGTATGTATTTAATTTCTCTACTTGCATCTAAGATAAAGATAACTTCAGGATGAGTTAATTTTTATACGGATTCAATCTAAGAATCAAGTTATATTTGCATTAACTAGAAAAATTAGTAATTTAATTCTCTCTTGGGCTTTGTGAGACGTTGTAATTTTTTCCAATTTGAGTCAATCCAAACACTGGCATTACTTGATTTTAAGGGTTTTTTTCCAATAACAGAATCAGCCATTTTTTCAGCTAGCATTATTGTTGGTCCATTTAAATTACCATTTGGAATAGTTGGAAAAACTGATGAGTCAATAACTCTTAGGTTATCTATCCCAATTACCTGACCATCACTGTTCACAACAGCCATTGGATCATTGGATGAGCCCATCTTGCAGGAACATGAGGGGTGATAAGCACTCTCAACATTTGCTCTCACCCATGCATCTATCTCATCATCACTTTTAACCTCAAGACCAGGACTAGCCTCTCCGCCATTAAATTCGTCGAGAGCAGGTTGGCTGAGAATCTCTCTTGTTAGTCTTATACAATCTCTCCAGTCTTGACGATCTTCTTCAGTTTCCAAGTAATTAAAAATAATTGAAGGCTTTGCAGTAGGATCTGAGCTATTTATTCTTACTCTTCCTCTACTACTCACTTTATTCACTCCTGCATGGACTTGGTAGCCATGCCCTTTCATTGCGGCGTTTCCATCGTAGCGCATTGCAGCTGGGAGAAAGTGATATTGAATATTTGGCCACTCTATACCGGCCCTAGATCTAATAAAGCCACAAGACTCAAAATGGTTTGTGGCTCCCAATCCTGTTTTAGCAAGTATCCATTGCACACCAATGAGACCTTTACTAAATAGGTTTAATTTACTATTAAGAGTAATAGGTTTTTTACAGTTATATTGAAAGTAAACTTCAAGATGATCTTGAAGATTCTCACCTACACCAGGCAATTCATGCACTACCTCAACACCCGCATTATTTAATACTTGTTTTGGTCCAATACCAGACAATTGAAGAAGTTGTGGTGAGCCGATAGAGCCTGCACAAAGCAAGACCTCTTTTTTTGCTTTTATAGTTTTTTTTCTTCCACTAACTGAATACTCAACTCCAGTAGCTTTTTTATTTTCAAGAATTACTCTTTCAACAAGAACGCCAGTTATTATCTCAAGGTTTGGCCTTTTTATTACCGGCTTGATGTAAGCATTTGAAGTTGAAGAGCGAACACCGTTGCCAACTGTCATATGCATAGGTCCAAAGCCCTCTTGCTGCTGACCATTGTAATCATTAGTTTCTGGATAACCTGCCTCCTTACCAGCATTTATAAATGCCTTATATAAGGGGTTAAGCTTCATGTTATTTCCATTTGAAGTGGATAAAGGGCCACTTCCACCTCGGTATTCATTTTCTCCTTCATGCCAAGTTTCACATCGCTTAAAGTAAGGCAAGCAGTCTTGATATGACCACCCTTTGGCACCATGCTCTTCCCACTGATCAAAATCTTTAGCATGACCTCGAACATAAACCATGCCATTAATTGAGGAAGAACCTCCCATCACTCTCCCCCTAGGGCAATGCATTTTTCTATTATCTAAAAAAGGTTCAGGTTCAGTATGAAACTGCCAAGCAAATTTATCAGTATTCATAGGATATGAAAGTGCTGTAGGCATTTGAATCATAATGTTTTTGTCACTGCCTCCATTTTCAAGAAGGATGACATTATGTTCTCCTGATTCACTCAACCTATTCGCCAAAACACAGCCAGCTGAACCTGCTCCTACAATAATAAAATCGTAATTATTCATAATATCTATCAACTCATAATTTTAATAAGGGCTATCGACATTGTTAAGTCGAACAAAAACGCTTTTTAGCTGGGTATAGCTTTTGAGAGTTTCAGGACCATTTTCACGCCCAATACCTGACTCCTTATAACCCCCTACTGGCATTTCTGCTGGCGAATCTCCCCAGCTATTGATCCAACAAATACCTGCTTGCAATTGATTAATCACTCTATGAGCTCGACTTATATCTTGAGTAAAAACTCCTGCAGCCAAACCAAACTTTGTATCATTTGCTCTATCAATCACTTCTGACTCATCATTAAAACGCAATACAGACATTACTGGACCAAAAATTTCATCTATTACATGCGGATCTTCATCACGACAATCAGCAAAAATAGTTGGCTCAACAAAGAAACCATTTTTTGTTTCATCTGAGATAAATCGATTTCCACCAATCAGAAGTTTAGAATTAGTTTTTTTGGCTTTTTCAATATAACCCATAACTTTATCAAGATGCTCTCGACTAATAAGTGCGCCCATTTGAGT
>CALKDH010000040.1 GCA_938086805.1 uncultured PS1 clade bacterium
TCAAGAAATAGAATCAAAATTATCTCGTTTGCAAATTATTGATGTACATCAATTAAATCAAGATGGAAGATGTGTGTTTGGAACGACTATTAGCTTGTTAAATTTGTCTGATGATAGCGAAATCAGTTATCAAATTGTTGGTGAGGATGAGGCCGATATTGAAAAAGGAAAAATTTCTTGCCATTCCCCTATAGCTAGAGCATTAATGGGAAATGAAGAAGGTGACGAGGTTACTGTAAATGCTCCAAAAGGTGACATAATCTACGAAATTCTTGATGTTCAATATTTATAGCTTAAGTCAAAAATAGCTAGCATTTTTATATACTTTTTCTTCGTTTTCATTTTTTAATTCTGTGTAGAATTATAATTTTTTAAAATTGGAATCTAAGAATGCCTGGCTTGTTACCTAATATTGATCCAGATGGACTTCTGGAATACTCAGTAGTTTATACAGATAGATCTCTCAATCATATGTCCAGCTCTTTTCAGCAAGCTATGAATGATGTCTCATCATCCCTCAAAACAGTTTATAACGCACATTCAGTTGTTTTAGTTCCTGGAGGAGGAACTTATGGCATGGAGGCAGTTGCTAGGCAATTTGCTACCGACAAAGACTGCTTAGTCATAAGAAATGGTTGGTTCAGTTATCGATGGTCTCAAATTTTAGAGGTGGGTAAGATTCCTTCAAATTTGACTGTTTTGAAGGCATCTCGTAAAAGCCCTGGTAGTCAAAAGCCATTTTCACCAGTAGATGTTGAGGAAGTCGTTAAAAAAATTAAATCCGAAAAACCAGCTCTAGTTTTTGCACCTCATGTTGAAACATCAGCAGGCATCATTCTCCCTGATGAATACATTAAAGCAGTTTCAGAGGCGGTCCATTCAGTTGGAGGAATGTTTGTATTAGACTGTATCGCATCAGGTGCGATATGGATAGATATGCAGAAATGTGGCGTTGACATTTTAGTGAGTGCTCCACAAAAAGGCTGGAGCGCTTCACCAGCATTTGGAATGGTCATGTTATCTTCAAATGCTTCTGAGAAGATTCAAAACACTCAAAGCACTAGTTTCTCCTGTGACCTTCTTAAGTGGCTTCAAATAATGCAGGCTTATGAAAATGGTGGGCATGCCTATCATGCTACGATGCCTACAGACTCCATCAAACATTTTAGAGACACCATTAATGAAACAGCTAAGTTTGGATTTGAAAAAGCTAGAGATATGCAACAGGAGCTTGGAGATAGGGTTAGGTCGTTGCTAAAAAAACATGGTTTTATTAGTGTTGCTGCAGATGGCTTTTTGGCTCCCGGAGTCGTTGTGAGTTACACCTCAGATAAAGGTTTGCATAATGGATCAAAGTTTAAAGATTTAGGTATGCAAATTGCTGCTGGTGTTCCACTTCAATGTGATGAAGGGGAGGACTACCAAACATTTCGCCTTGGACTTTTTGGCCTAGATAAGCTAAAAGATGTTGATTCTGCTGTCCAGAGACTTGAAGAGGTATTTAATCAATTAACATAAGTACCTTAATGAAAGTTGAAGCATTAAATCAAAAGGACAAAGACAATTGGGCGAAGCTTTATCATGGCTATGCAGAGTTCTATGAAATGAAAATGAATCAAGATATTCTTGATACAGTTTGGTTGTGGATTCATAGCCCTGAAGTAAAATTTTATTCAATAGGAGTAAAGTCTAGCGAAAATGTGTTAATTGGATTTATGCATTACAGAGAAATGCCTTCACCACTGAGAGGAAAACTTGTTGGATTCTTGGATGATCTCTTCGTGCACCCTGATTTTAGAGGCACTGGAGCTGTTCAATTATTATTTAATGAGCTTAAATTGCAAGCTAAAAAAAATGATTGGCCCTATGTTCGATGGATCACAGCTACCGATAACTCAAGAGCTCGAAAAGTTTATAATCAGATTTCTAAGCCAATTGATTTTGTAACTTATCAGATGCAAATTAATTGATTCTTAAATGAAATTATTCATACTGGCACAGCAGTTATCCAGTAATTGGTTCTAAATCAATGAAATACTTTCGTCTATTCTTATCTACAATTAAGAATCTTTTAAATATTGGATTAAGTAAATGAAACAGGGTGAGTTGATAAGTCATTTTCGGGATCCTCCTCATCCCAAAGGTATTTCAATTAAAGGAAACTTAGTCATCCTTAAGCCTCTAATTGCAAGCCAATTTGCAGAAGAACTTTTTCTTTCAAACTCGATTGATAAAGAGGGAATTAACTGGACATATCTTCCATATGGTCCGTTTGAAACTGTGAAAACCTATGCCCATTGGATCAAGTCATTTGAAAGTAAAGATGATCCAGTTTTTTTTGCAATCGTTAGTAGAAAACTAAATAAGGCGATTGGAATAGCGAGCTACTTAAGAATTAATCCAATTGATGGGTCGATCGAAGTTGGACATATTAATTTTTCACCCCTATTACAAAGGACATCAGAGGCAACTGAAGCTATGTATCTTATGATGAAGTGGGCATTTGATAATGGATACAGGCGATATGAGTGGAAATGTAATGCGCTTAACCTAAGATCTCGAAGTGCAGCTCAAAGACTTGGATTTTCTTATGAAGGGGTCTTTAGACAGATGACCATAGTCAAGGGAAGAAATCGCGATACAGCTTGGTTTGCGATAATTGATAAGGAGTGGAAAAAACTTGAAAGCCGCTTCAATGAATTCTTATCTGATGGCAATTTTGATATCAATGGAAGTCCCAAAAAGTCTTTAAGATCACTTACAAAGCCACTGCTCTATAAGATTGATAACTTAGATTCAACTTGAGAATATTACCCTCTAGGATGGTGTTTTTGATGTTGAGTTTTAAGTTGAGCATTCTGAATATGGGTATAGAGCTGAGTGCTTGAAATATCACTATGGCCAAGCATGAGTTGAACTGAGCGCAAGTCAGCACCTTTTTGAACAAGATGGGTAGCAAAGGCATGCCTGAGTGAGTGCGGCGAAATGGGCTTGTCTATTCCAGCTAAAGAAGCGTAACCCTTAATAATGTAAAAAAAATTTTGCCTAGACATTGCGCTTCCTCTATTTGAAAGAAAATAACTATCACACTGACCATTTTTTAAAAGAAGAGGCCTTGTTGTTTTTTCATATTCATCTAAAAAATCAATTGCTATTTCACCCAGAGGCAACATTCTCTCTTTATTTCCCTTTCCATGAACACGAATAAACTCATCTTTAAGATTAATATTATGAAAACTTAAGTTAATAAGCTCTGAAACTCTTAGACCACACGAATAGAGCAGCTCAATCATTGCACGGTCCCTTTGGCCAATAGTTGAGTTAATATTTGGTGTATTCATTAAACGCTCTACCTCTTGAATATTTAAAAAAACAGGCAGTTTTTTGTCCAACTTTGGGTAATTCATCTGATCTGTTGGGTCATTATCGATGATTTGATGTTCGATTAAATATTGAAAGAATGAGTGAAGACAGGTAAGGATGCGTGATTGAGATGAGGTACTTAGGTTAGAGTCTTTTCGAAAAGAAAAATATTCATTAACCAAATCTCTATTAACATTTTCAAATGCTGTATCTTGGAGCCATTTACTAAAAATATTTAGATCAGAGCGATAGGCGTCTAGCGTATTCTTACTGGCTCCAGTTGTTAGCCAGAAGAAATCAATAAATTGGTCAATGAGCTGATTATTCATTGCCATTTATTCTACTTAAGAATTTTTTAAAGATGATAAAAAATGCCAGCAGTTGCTGGCATTTAAGTTTGATTGAGAATTACTTTTTATTAAGTTTTTCTTTGATTCTTGCAGCTTTACCTGTCAATCCTCGCAAATAATACAGCTTAGCTTTTCTGACTTTGCCGCTTCTTTTAACGCTGACACTATCAATCATAGAGGAATGAGTCTGAAAAACTCTCTCAACACCCTCACCATGAGAAATTTTACGAACAGTAAAGGCAGAGTTAAGCCCTCTATTTTTCTTTGCAATCACAACACCTTCAAAAGCTTGAAGTCTTTGACGATTTCCTTCACGAACTTTTACCTGAACGACAACCGTGTCACCTGCAGAGAAGTCAGGAATATCAGTTCTTAGTTGCTCACTTTCAATTTGATCAATTAAATTCACGATTGCACCTATTTGGGGTTTTTAAAAAAGCGCTAATTATACATATCTTTTATAATCTTCACAAGAATCAATTGTCTTAAATAAGTCATAAAAATAGATTTTATTGATGCTACTTTTTAAATGTTTTTCATGATATTATGAGATAATACTGCGCAAAAAAACAAAAGCAAGAGATGGGTAAAGCAACAGGATTTTTAGAGCTAGACAGGCAAGTTGAATCATATCGCGAAGTCGATATTCGTATAAATGATTATGATGAAATATTTTCTGGCACGCATAATTTAGATCAACTTCAAGAGCAAGGCTCAAGGTGTATGGATTGCGGTGTTCCTTTTTGCCAGTCTGGAACTGGATGTCCTATTGATAATCTCATACCTGAGTGGAATGATCTTGTTTACAACAATGAGTGGCAAGAGGCCTTAGAACGTCTTGAGAAAACAAATAACTTCCCAGAGTTTACTGGAAGAGTTTGTCCTGCTCCCTGCGAAGGGGCATGTGTTCTAGGGTTAAATAACCCAGCAGTTACAATTAAAAATATAGAATTAGCAATTGTTGATAAGGGCTTTGAAGAAGGATGGATTAAGCCCAAAGTGATTGAGTCTCGCTCAGGAAAAAATATTGCAATAGTTGGGTCAGGCCCTGCAGGTCTTGCAGCTGCAGATGAACTAAATCAAATGGGACACTCTGTTAAAGTCTATGAGAGAAGCGATAGAATTGGTGGTCTCTTGATGTATGGTATCCCCAATATGAAGCTTGGTAAAGATGTTGTTGAGCGTCGAGTGCAATTGTTACAAAGTGAAGGAATAGAATTTATAACTAATGTAGATATTGGAAAAGATTTAACTACTAAGGAACTCAAAGAAAGTTGTGACGCAGTTATTTTTGCAACTGGCGCCACTAAAGCGCGTGACTTGCCTGCAGAAAACAGAGATGCAAAAGGCATTTATCCTGCAATGGATTTCTTAACATCAAATACCAAAAGCCTTCTTGATAGTGGACAGCCAGATCAAAGTGATTTATCTGCAAAGGGTAAAAATGTGATTGTTATAGGGGGAGGTGATACTGGAACTGACTGTATTGGAACTTCTTTGAGACAGGGTGCTAAATCAATCATTAATTTTGAATTAATGAGTCGTCCTCCTGAGGATCGTTCAGACAATAACCCGTGGCCAGAGTGGCCTGTGATCTATAGAGTAGACTATGGTCATGAAGAATCGAGTCAAGTTTTTGGTGAAGATCCAAGACATTATCAGCTTCTTACTAAGGCATTCATCAAGGACAATGATGGCAATGTTAAAGGTATAAAAACAGTAAACGTCAATTTGATTGAGGGTAAGCTAACCGAGATTGAGGGCACTGAAAAAACTTGGGATGCTGAACTCGTTCTGTTGTCGATGGGCTTTGTATCTCCTGAGCATTATTTGAGTGATGATTCAGAAATCGAGCTTGATCAAAGAGGTAACTATCATTCAGAGCATGGGGATTATAGAACATCAAAAGAAGGAATCTTTTCAGCTGGTGACTGTAGAAGAGGTCAATCATTGGTTGTTTGGGCAATAAATGAAGGGCGCGGGGTTGCCTCAAGTGTGAATAATTTTCTATTAAATTCTTAAAGGTTATTTATAGTTATGGCAGAAATATTAGGCGCTGAAGTTGATGAAGAGGGTTACTTGCTTAAGGTCTCTGATTGGACAGCTGATATTGCAAAGGCTATGTCAGAAGAAGATGGAATTGAATTGTCACCTGAACACTGGGAGGTCATCAACTTTCTTCAGGAGTATTATGAGGAATATGAATTTGCTCCAGCAGTAAGAGTTCTTACTAAAGCCATTGCAAAAAAGCTTGGGAATGATAAGGGAAATTCTCGTTATCTATATTCTCTTTTTCCGTATGGCCCTGCAAAGCAAGGTTGTCGATTCGCTGGTCTGCCAAAACCAACAGGCTGTGTTTGATTAAATTTTGTTGGTTTTGCTATAAAGCATTGACTATCATTTTTTATCACAGAGATAGAGTCATATGTCACTGATAAGTATTTTTTTAATTTTCCTTTTTTATATTTCATCGCTGATTTTTATATCTGGGTTGTCGTATAAAATTATTCAATATTGGAAAACTCCTGCACCACTTAAGATACCAATTGCACCATCTGCGTTGGATAAAAAAGGAGTTTTGTTAAGATACTTTCGTGAGATTTTTTTGTTTGCGAGCCTTTTCAAAGCCAACAAATGGACCTGGCTTTTTGGATGGAGCTTTCATTTAGCTTTGGTCTTATTATTTTTTCGACATTTAGTTTATTTTTGGCCAGGTGAAGTGCCTTTAATTCTTTATAAAACTGAACCATTTAAATATGCCGCTTATCCACTCATTTTTGGTCTTTTGGGGTTATTGGGAAGAAGATTGTTTGTGGATAGGGTTCGTTATATATCTGCACCTTCCGACTACCTGATGTTGCTCGTATTTATATTTATTGCTTCAACTGGAATGATTATGACTTTTGCGAATAATCATCCCAATATACTTATGGTTAAAAATTTTGCATCAGGTTTGATTACCTTCAAGTGGTCAGAATTGCCTGGAGAAATTATCTTTTTGCTCCATATTCTTCCTGTTTTTTGTATTATTGCTGTTTTTCCAATATCCAAATTATTGCATGCTCCAGGGATATTTTTTGCACCTACTTTTAATCAGGTGGATAATGCACGTAAGAAAAGGCATCTCTCTGATTGGGCTTCTAAAAATGAAGATAATTTAAAAATTAATCTTGAATCCAAAAATTTAAAGGATGAATAGTCTTGTCAACTGATAATCAAATTAAACTTCCAACATATGTTGAAACGCCATCTATAAGAAGAGATTCTATGTCAGGTGATGGTCCATTTAAGGCTTCAGTTGAGATTCAAAATAACCTTGGATTTCCAGGAGAAAAGGTTGAAAATTGGCAAGAAGTTGCAATTACTAAAATGGCTGAAACTAAGTCTAAATATAAATCGGTTCAAGTTTTCTTAGATAGTTGTATGAAGTGTGGCGCATGTACTGATAAGTGCCACTATTTTTTAGGTACTGCTGATCCAAAGAACATGCCAGTTGCAAGACAGGATTTATTTAGAAGCGTTTACAGAAGGCATTTTACGTTTGCCGGTAAGTATTTTCCACGGCTAGTTGGAGCTAAAGACCTTGATGAGGAAATGTTGGATGATTGGTACAACTACTTCCATCAATGCTCTCAATGCAGAAGGTGCGCAGTGTTCTGTCCGTCGGGTATAGATACAGCAGAGATTTCAATGGCAGCAAGAGAGGTTATGAATGTTATTGGAGTTGGCCAAAAATACACCAATCAAATATTAGGCAAAGTTAAGAAAATTGGAAACAACCTTGGGATGCCTGAGCCTGCCCTTAAAGATACCCTCATGGATCTTGAAGAAGAGATTAAAGAAGATACTGGTGTTGATGTTAAGTTGCCTATAGATGTTAAAAATTCTGAAATATTGATGGTTTCGCCATCAGCTGATTTTTTTGCTGAGCCGCATATTGATGGACTCATTGGATATGCAAAAGTTTTTCATGAGAGTGGAGTCAGTTGGACACTAAGCTCTTATGCTTCAGAGGCCGCCAACTTTGGAATGTTTATTGGGAATTATGATGTAATGAGGGATGGCGCCTTAAGAATCCGTAAGGCGGCTCTAGATTTAAATGTTAAACGAGTTATTATTGGCGAGTGTGGACACGCTTGGCGAGTAGCATATAGTTTTTGGAATACTCTCTCTGGTATCGGGGGTGGTGCAGAGGATGAGTATGCCATGAGACTCCAAAAACAACTTGATAGTCAATATCCTCAGCCTCAACATATGATTGAATTTACCTATGACCTTATTCAGAAAAATAAATTAACTTTTAAAAAATCAAACAACGACCATCGAGTAGTTACATTTCATGATTCTTGTAATGTTGCTCGAGGGAGTAATATGGGTGATATAGAAAATGGTCAATTTATCTTGCCTAGAGAGGTAATAAAAGCAGCTTGCAATAACTTTATTGACATGCCCAAAAATACAATTAAGTCGTCTACTTTTTGTTGTGGAGGAGGAGCGGGTCTCCTCACTGATGATCTAATTGATCTTAGAATAAAAGGTGCTAAACCAAGAATGCATGCTCTCAGAAAAAGTGAGCAAGAAAGTGGCGTCAACACATTGGCTGCTATCTGTGCTATTTGTAAGTCACAGTTTTCAAAAGTTCTTCCAAATTATGATTTTGATCCCTACATGGTTGTTAGTGTTCATCAGCTGGTTAGTGATGCAATAGTTCTTAAAAAGACATCGAATCACAAAGATTAATCAAGTTTTTGATAAAAACTTACTATTCCCTTGTAAATTGACTGCGCGATTTTTTGTTGCTGATTCTTGTTTGTTAAGCGTTTTTCTTGAGTAGGATTTGAAATGAATGCAGTCTCAACTAGAACAGAGGGAATAGAGGGTGACTTAAGCACAACAAAGTTGGCTTTTTGAGGTAATTTTTTATGAATAGGGCCAACTTTGCCTAATTCAGAAATAATTTCTTGAGCGAGTTGGAATGATTGTTTTTCTTTGTCTTTTCTTGAATAGTCAGTTAATATATTCTTAAGAAATTGATCATTATCAATGACTGTTTCAACACCACCAAACTGGTCAACCACGTTTTGTGACTCCTCAAGTTGTCTCGCAAGTTTACTATTGTTTCCTTTTTCACTGAGTGTATAGACCGAGGCTCCTTTTGCGCTAATACTTTCAACTGAATCAGCGTGGATTGAAATAAACATTGATACATTTTGTTCTTGGGCTATTGTTAGTCTTTTAGTTAGAGGAACATAATAATCTCCACTTCTACTTAATACTGCATTGAAATCTTTGTTTTTATTAATGAGGCCAACAAGTTTTTTTGCAATTGCCAAATTCACATTTTTTTCTAGTGATTTATTTCTTCCAACTGCTCCAGGATCTTCTCCACCATGACCAGCATCAATGAGAATAATTTTTTGATTTCTTAAAGAAGGCGGTTCATCTGATTCAATGATCTTTTTTGTAATTTCTGTCTCTGAATCAATAATATCAACCACTAGTCTGTGATGCTTGTATTTGCTATTTGGGTTGAGGGTAAAGTGCTTTACATTGAATTTTTTACCAACCTGAACGATTAATTTAATAGTACTTTTTTCACGCTTAATTCTTACTTTTTCAATTCGATTGTCCTTAAAAAAAATATTTGAAAATGTCTCAGATAAAACTTCTGCATCATCAAAGCTTATAATGACGTAATTATCAGAAGTTTGAATATTGAAAAGAGTATCCTCCTCCTTGTCAATAACTATTCGAGTATGATCGGGAGCAGACCAATATCTAAAATCATAGAGTGTTGTTTTGTCTTCCCCAAAAGCGACAGCTGAATACAAAATAATAAAAAGACTTATCCAATTGCGCATTTTTTAATTGATTTACCTAGTATGGATTCAAATGAGATTTGAGCCTCTCTGTAATCTCGATTGCCACTTAGTTTGATTGAAATATCAGCCTTTGCTATTGAGCCTCTTCCTAATTCTGGCCATTCAATCAACTGTAGAGTATTTGACTTAAGATAATCGCGGATACCAATATATTCCAATTCCTCAGGATCACTGAGACGATAGCAGTCAAAGTGGTGGATATCAGCCTTGTCATTTTGATAGGTTTCAACAAGAGTATAGGTAGGGCTTTTAACCTTTTCAAAGCCAAAAAATCTTATAAAGAATTGAGCGAAAGTGGTCTTGCCAACTCCCAGATCACCAATTAAATAAATTACGCAGGGAGATTCAATTTGAGCACAGCATCGCGCAATTGACTCTGCTAACTCTTTAGTTTCATCGAGATTTTGTAATTTTAAATCCAAACTAATTGATATAAATATAAGGCTAGAATTCCTAAAAGAATTATGCCTCCAAATCGGTTAATTTTTAGTTTAAACGATAAAATTAGGATTAATAAGGTAAGAATAATCATGTAAATAAAATCTCTACTCATGACTTCTTCAGGGATTTGAAAAGGTAAGATCAATCCAGGTATTGCCAAAACACCCAGAGTATTAAATAAATTAGATCCAATAATATTACCAATGATCATTTGGTGTTGTCTTTTTAAGGCACTGCTAATTGCGACAGCAAGCTCAGGAAGACTAGTTCCAAGTGCAACAACAGTTAACCCAATGATTAAATCACTTACACCAAATGCAAGAGCAAGATTAGTTCCACCCCAAACGACAAGCCTTGCGCTTGAAACTAGAATGACAAGTGAAACCAATAGAAGCAGCCATATCTTGCCCTTATCCTGATTATTAATTGGTTGTTCTGATGTCTCTAATTCATTATTGTCTCCATTTTTAGATTCATTAAAGACATAAAAAAGAAATAGAAATAACAAGGCTAAAAGGATAGAGCCATCCAAAAAGCTTAAGAAGCCATCCATCAGTAAAAAACCTGCTACTAAAGAAGAAAGAAATAGAAAAACCCACTCTTTCTTTAAGACCGCCTTTTCCACAGTTACTGGATAAATAATGGCAGTTATTGCTAAGACTAAACCAATATTGAAAATATTTGATCCAAAAGCATTACCAATACTTAGCTCAGGATGTCCATCATAGGCAGCCAAGCCTGAGACTAACATTTCAGGAGCTGAAGTCCCAAAGCCAAAAATAAGTAGACCAATGATTAGTGGAGAAATGTTAAAGATTCTAGCGATCTTAGCTCCATTATCTGTGAAAGTATCTGCGCTCCATATCAGTAAACCAAAGCCAAATAAAAGAGATAAAAATGAAATTAACATATTTTTGTTTTAAAGAAATTTATTGACCATTATAAAGTCAACACAGTTTTAAATAAACAAACACAGCATGATGATTTTTAAATTTTGCTTGGTGATTTAAAATTAATTTAAAAGTTTTTTAAAACTTATATCTATAATGAGTGAATGTTGTTGATTACGAGACCTATTGAACAAACCAAAAACCTTGAGTCACTTTTGTTGGCTAATGAAATTGACTATGCTTTTTTTCCAACTTTTGAGATAAAAAAAGTTAAACCTATCGTTTCAAAACAAACATATGAGGTCATTATCTTTATTAGTGTTAATGCTGTTGAATATGCTGAAGAATATTTTGATAAACTCTTCAATACTTCAATAAAAATTTTTGCAGTTGGTCCTGTAACAGCAAACCGACTCTTAAGAAAAAATATCAAAGTCGACTGTTATCCAAATAAGAAGGCTTCAAGCAAAGAGCTTTTAAAGATGAGAGAATGTCAGAGTTTATCGAACAAAAAAATCTTAATTGTTAGAGGTAAGGGTGGCTCTGAAACTTTGAAAAATAATCTAGGCATCTCAAATCAAGTAGATTATTTTGAGGTTTATGAGAGAGTTCAATGTGAATTGACAATTCAGCACAATGAGTCATTTGAGAAGTTTAAAAAAATTCCTGATGGAGTTTTGATGGCAACTAGTGAAGAGAGCCTTACATATTTCATGAGGCTAGCTCAAAGTATTTCCTCTGATTTAATTCAAATTCTCCCGGCAAAAAAAATAATTGTTTTTAGTGAAAGACTTAAAGTTATTGCAAAGGATTTTGGTTTCAAAAATATTGAGATTACAGAGAATCCTTCAGATGAAGATTTAGTTAATCTTTTGATTAATAAAAAGTATTAAAAAAATCCACAACCATAAATTGTTTGGGTAACATATATAAAACTATATCGGGAGTTCGAGTGATTAGATTTGGAATTTCATGGGTAGCACGCTTATTAGGTGTTAGTGGCTTCACCGTCCAACAACCGACTTCACGAGGTTCCTTGCAAGATCTCAATATTTCTGAAAGAGTAATCCCTTTTAATCCGAGTAACTTAGCTACAAAAGATTCTGTTTTAGAAAGTCCTTCTGAGGCAACACAACATCTTAAGCGCTTCCAAGATACGCAAACCAAATTAAATTCAGATTCATTAATTGATGAAGCTAGTAATGATCAGGATTTAGTTTCAGTCATTGCGACTCTCAAGTCTAAGCTTTATCAAGAATCCATAAAAAGCAAGCACTATACCAATGCATTTAATGAACTTAATGAAAGGCTTATTGAGCTTGAAAAAATTGTTCAACCTGAAAAGAAGACAGATTTTCAGAAACTTCAGGGTTGGGTTCATTCAAAGAGACACATTCACTAAATTTTCAATCGCGATTTAGTTTTTTTCTTGCTCTATGCGGGTTTTAAAGCTATTCCTAATGCAAAAAATAAAAGTAATTAGGTATAATGCACCTTGTTTAAAATTATATCGAACGAATATATGTCAAAAAGTGATTACATTGAGTTAGAGGGTGTAGTAAAGGAAAAATTACCCAATACAACCTTTAAAGTTGAATTGGAGAATGGTCATAGTGTTCTTGCTCACATCTCAGGAAAAATTCGTAAGCACTACATACGTATATTGCCTGGTGATAAGGTCACTGTAGAAATGACTCCTTATGATTTAACAAAGGGAAGAATTACTTTTAGACACAAATAAGCCTTGATTAAGCCAGTGTGGTGGAATTGGTAGACACGCCGGATTCAAAATCCGGTTCCTTCACGGGAGTGACGGTTCGAGCCCGTCCACTGGTACCAAGTATGAGTTGATAAATTTTTTATGGTTAATTTTAAACAATAGAATTAATTTTTTTATTTTATCTATTATGGACAACAATTTACTTAATGAAGCGATCAACTTAACCCTATTTGGTATGGGCTTTGTTTTTGTTTTTTTAGCATTAATGGTGGTTCTAACAAGCTTTATGTCAGCTGCCGTGTTAAGACTCCAACCCTTCGTACCTAGCACTTCTGTTGCACCTTCCCAGGCGGATAATTTGATAGATGAAGATACAAGATCAATCATTGAGAAAGCAATTAAATTGCATACTGGAGCTTAATTTATGTCAAATGATGTCAACACACAACCCGTAGGAATTACAGAACTTGTTTTAAGAGATGGACACCAGTCACTATTCGCGACTAGGATGAGAATAGACGATATGTTGCCAATTGCTGAAAAGCTAGATAAGGTGGGTTATTGGTCAAC
>CALKDH010000041.1 GCA_938086805.1 uncultured PS1 clade bacterium
TCAAAAAACTACTTTTTGGTTCATATATATCTTTTAAAAGTTTCTATTTTTTCCCTCATTTAAAGATAATTTTTCTGAATATTGCAATGTTCTTTCTATATACTCATTACTTGTAGGGATATAAAATTTCCTGCAGATAAAAACGGAGAGAGATAATTAAACTAAAAAAGGAGATAATGTTTTGGAAGATCAAATATTAGCTTTAACGGCTGAAGTGGCCGCTATAAAAGGTGCTGCTGAGGTCACAAACAGAATGTTTGCTGAGGCGTACTATTACATAACAATTCCTTTGATGGTTCTCATTCATGCTGGCTTCCTTCTCTATGAGATGGGCGCAACTCGCTTGCAGAATGTACTATCATCGGGTGTTAAAAATTTACTCGCGTTCGCGTTTACAATTGCTGCATGGTACCTATTTGGCTGGTGGTTCTACTGGGCTTTGCCAACATGGCCATTAGACTTTAGTGCTGGTCCGGGCTATATGGAGATATCAGGCCTAGAGTATGCAAATGCTATTGCTTGGGCATGGGGTGACTCTGCGCAGTATATGGGACCAAATATGGGTGATAATGCGTCAGGTGTGTTCTGGGGTGCTTTTGCTCTGTTCGCAGCTACCACAGCGTCAATCGCCTCTGGTGCACTCATCGAGAGAATACAAACTGTAGGTTTTGTAATCTGTGCGGTTGTGCTAGGTACTGCTGCTTGGGGTATTGCTGCAGCATGGGGATGGCACGCTGACGGATGGTTAGTAACTAAGTTTGGATACCACGACTTTGGTGCTGCTGGACTTGTTCACGCTGTCGCTGGTTTCTTTGCGCTTGGTGTCCTAATTAACTTGGGACCGCGTGTTGGAAAATTCAATGCTGACGGCTCTGCAAATCATCTTGCTGGACATAATATGCCACTCACAGTAACAGGCTTAATGCTTATTATTGTTGGATTCTTTGGATTCCTAATGGCTTGTATCATTCTGCCTGGTGAAGGTTGGAGTTGGTATGGCGATAGAGCAACGACAATTTACGGAACTCCTATGACGCTTTCATCGTTAGCATTTAACGTTCCTCTGGCTGCTGCCGGCGGTATTATTGGTGCTTGGGTCATGACTAGAGATCCTTTCTGGATGATGTCTGGCTGTCTAGCAGGTATTATTTCAGTGGCCTCGGGTCTTGATGTTTACTTTGGTTCGACTGTCATAGCTGTTTCAATGCTTGCAGGTATTATCCTGAAGCCTTGTGCAGACTGGCTAGAGGGTCTCGGTATCGATGATGCTGTTGGTTGTGTTACGGTTCACGGAACGATTGGACTATTTGGCCTTGTAATGCTCGGTATCTTGGGTTCTGGTCTTCCAGGACTTGGTGCGTTTGCTCCAGAAGATACAGTAGCACTTAGCCTGTTTGGCCAAATTGTTGGTGCGGTTGTGATGTTCTTGCTAGGTTTCGTTCCAGGATATGTTGTATCTTGGTTAGTTGACAAGGCTGGAATGTTACGTATCCCAGACGAAGTTCAAATCAAAGGACTTGATGCAGTGAAGGTGCCTGCAAGGGCATACCCTCAAGGTATGGCGAGCCCAGAATCTGAATCTTAATTATTAAGGAGAATTAATATGGGATATTTTGCTGAATCTTTTACAGAACTTCATAATGCCGATGGTTGGATGGACATGGGCATGTATATCGGTGCTGGCTCATCAGCCGCTGGTTGGTGGACAGTAATTGCTACTGTTATGTTGGTAGGAGTCTTAATTAAAGGCAACTCTGACGAGCAAGATCACTACAAATAAAGTCTGTAAAAAGTAAAAATCGAAAAGGGCGGTATGTAAATACCGCCCTTTTTTATTTTCTGTTGGATTGAGGGTTTAAACTTTTAACAATAGTCTTGCTGGATCCTCAAGCGCTTCTTTGATTGATATTAAAAATTGTACCGCCTCTTTACCATCAATAATTCTATGATCATAAGACAAAGCAAGATACATCATTGGTCTGATAACGATTTCACCATTAACAACGACAGGACGCTCTTGAGTTTTATGCATTCCTAGAATCGCACTTTGCGGCGAATTTAAAATTGGCGTAGACATGAGTGAACCAAAAACACCGCCATTACTGATGGTAAAGGTTCCCCCACTCATCTCTTCGATACCAAGCGTTCCATCTTGTGCACGAACCGCGAAGTCGACAATACCTTTCTCAATGTCATGCATTCCCATTTTATGAGCATCTCGAAGCACTGGAACGACTAGTCCTCGATCTGATGACACCGCTACAGAAACATCACAGTAGGCATGGTAGACAATGTCCTCTCCATCAATATACGCATTCACCGTAGGGAACTTTTTGAGTGACTCTACAGCAGCTTTAACAAAGAAAGACATAAAGCCTAACTTGACAGAATATTTCTTTTCAAACGCCTCTTTATAGTTTGCTCTCATGGAGAGTATCTCACTCATATCAACCTCATTAAAGGTTGTCAGCATCGCTGTATTTTGCGTCGCTGAGTGAAGCTTGTTGGCGATCGTCTTGCGGATTCGAGTCATCGGAACCCTCTCCTCCATACGATTGCCCATTGGCTTTGATGAAATAGGTTCAGGAGCAGTTGGCTCAGGCGCCGCTTGAGCGTTTACCTGAGGAGCTTCTTTGACTTCTTCCTCAGCTTTTAATTCTTCTACTTGAGATTCTTCAGACACATTGCTTTGAGAGGCAGAGTCTGCTTTTCCTTTTTCGTCTACCTTTTCTGCAGTCTCTGAAGGTTTTGTATCTTCTGAACCTGCTTCATCATCAATGAGGCCGAGCACCTGAAGCTCAGATACAGTTTCCCCTTCTTCAGCTGAAATCTCACTTAAAACGCCAGACTCTTCAGCAGGAACCTCTAGAACAACCTTATCCGTTTCAATTTCTACAATGACATCATCAAGTTCAACATAGTCACCTGGTTTCTTATGCCATGCGGCAACCGTTGCCTCTGTTATAGATTCCGGCAGGACAGGTACTTTTATTTCTTTCATTTTTTAATGCTCCTAGCTGTATCTAAAGGCTGAACACCCAGAGCCTTTTCAATAATATGACTTTGATTTATGTTGTGCATTCTAACGCTACCCTCTGCAGGTGCAGCATAGAGATCACGCGCCACAACGTGAAGGGTTTGCCCTTTAGAAATATTTCTCATAAAGTTGTGTCTAGATGTGTACCACGCGCCTTGGTTAATTGGCTCTTCCTGACACCAAATAATATCCTTAGCATTTGTAAATTGTTTGATTTCTGATGTGAGTGCCTCATGAGGGAACGGGTATAGTTGTTCAATTCTAAGTATAGCTACATTATTCAGTTGGTCATCTTGACGCCTGGTCAGTAGCTCATAGAAAACCTTTCCACTGCATAGAACAACTCTATCAACTTTTTTAGGTTTAATGTTGTCGTAGCGCTCCTCGATAACAACCTTGAATTTTTCATCTGAAAATCTAAAGAGAGGTGAAGAAGCCAGTGGATTTCTAAGCAAGCTTTTAGGTGACATAATGATGAGAGGCGCTCGGTACTTTCTCAAAATCTGTCTTCTCAATAAATGAAATATTTGAGCAGCAGTCGATGGGACACAGACCTGCATGTTGTGACTTGCACAGAGCTGGAGAAAGCGCTCTAGTCGACCTGAAGAGTGCTCTGGGCCTTGTCCTTCGAGACCATGAGGAAGAAGCATAACGAGGTTTGAAAGCCGACCCCATTTCGCCTCAGCAGATGAAATGAACTGATCGATAATAGCTTGGGCGCCGTTAACAAAGTCACCAAACTGAGCCTCCCAAATAACCAGTGATTCTGGATTAGCTGTTGCATAACCATATTCAAATCCAAGTGCTGCCTCTTCGGACAAAATCGAATCAAAGATTTGAACCCGGCCTTGTTTTTCACTGATGTGTTGGAGCGGCGTGTAATCTTCATTTGCCAGCTGGTTGTGAAGGACAGCATTCCTATGAAAAAAAGTTCCCCTTCCGCAATCTTGGCCTGTCAATCTTATTGGAACGCCACTCTCTGTAAGGCTGGCATAGGCCAACGTTTCGGCAAATCCCCAGTCAGCATTAATTTTTCCATCTGCCATTTTTTGTCGATCATCCATCATTTTTTTAACACGCGGATGTATTTCAAATCCTTTAGGGATGTGTTGAAGTTTTTTGTTTAAATCCTTGATGTGCTTTTTGCTAATGGATGACTCATATGGATCATGCCAAGTGACATCAAAGTAGTCTTCCCAGAGTAGTTCCCAGGCCCTCTTATTTTTAGGCTCTAAAATGTTATAAGCAACTCTATTTCCTTCCTTGAGTTCTTTGCGATAATCTTTAACCATCGCATCTACCTCATTTTGAGTAATGACGCCTTGCTTCATTAAAGATTCCGCATAATTGACTCTGGTAGTTGGAAGATTTCGAATAGCCTCATACATGAGTGGTTGAGTTACCGCGGGCTCGTCTGCCTCGTTGTGACCATGCCTACGATAGCACATCAAATCGATAACGACATCCTTCTTATAGCGCATACGATAATCAAGAGCCAGTTTTGTAATGTAGCTAACCATTTCAGGATCTTCAGCGTTGACATGAAATACCGGAGCATTAATCATTTTGACAACATCAGTACAGTAATCAGTTGACCTGGCATCGTCCTGTTTAGAAGTCGTAAAGCCAATTTGGTTGTTGATAATTATGTGAACTGTTCCTTGGGTTCTGTAGCCTCTGGACTGAGACATATTGAGTGTCTCCATGACCACCCCCTGACCAGAAAAAGCTGCATCTCCATGAATGAGAACTGGAAGAATTTGTTGCCTCTCAGACTCGTCATTTTTATCTTGATGGTATCGCGCATAGCCTTCAATCACTGGGTTGACTAACTCCAAGTGAGATGGATTAAACATTAAAGCGAGGTGAACGTCTTTCTTTGAAGTTTTAATATCCGAAGAAAAGCCTTGGTGGTATTTAACATCTCCCGTTTGTTTTTTGCTCAGGCCAAGATCACCATCAAACTCCTTGAAAAGGTTTTCAGCTCTTTTACCCATAATATTGATGAGAACATTAAGTCGACCCCTGTGCGCCATTCCAAGACAAATCCTCTTCATTGCGTGTTCACCAGAGTGCTCAATCAAAACGTTCAGTAGTGGAATCAGCGTGTCACTTCCTTCCAATGAAAACCTTTTTTGACCTACATACTTATTATGAAGGAACTTCTCGAAGACTTCCGCTGCGGTAATTCTTTGAAGCAACCATTTTTTGTACTCTGGCGAATTGACGCTTTCCAGGGACATGGTTTCTATCTTGGTTTGTATCCACTTTCTTTCTTCAAGGTTTGGTATGTGCATGTACTCAACACCAAGGCTCGAGCAATAGGTTTTGTTAAGAGAGTCAAATAGTTCTCTTAGCGTGTTGCAGTTCGGACCTTGATACGAGCCCACATCAAAAGTTGTATCTAAATCAGACTCAGAGAGTCCAAACTCCTTAAGAGTAAAGGGTGGAGTCGAGTGGTGTCTAGGCCTTTGAAGAGGATCTAATTTGGCTCTTAAATGGCCAGAGAAGCGAAAGGCATAGATAAGTCTCAAAACGCCAAGTTGGGCGGCGCTTTGAGCTGGCCTATTTGGAGCTACATTAGATTCAAAATTCGATTCGCCATAACTTATAAAGCGACTGACCACATCCTCATGCGAGTTAGAATTCTCTTTCATTATTCCTGTAATTAATAGGGGAAGATTTGCGATTTTTTTTAATTTTTTTAGACAAGCAAGTTACGCCAATAGTGCAGTTTATTAGCATGCAATTTTGCATTTGCTGTGTCATTAAAATTTTCACAATTTGTGAGTTTAATTTTTTAAGTAAATTATATAGAGATTAGGGGCTCTCTCATAGATTAATTGTTGAAAAATTTGCATTACAAAGAGCATGCTAATTTAGATATAAATTTAAGATATATTTAATAGTTATGATTTATTTTCTATTGAATGATAAATTTATAGAAAACTTTTATCTATAAAGAGTCATGACCAGTTAAAAGATTTAAATATCTGATTTAAATTATCTAAGTCATCCATTAACCAGTAAAATTTATCTCAAAGTTTGATTCAAATTGATTCCATGAATAATTTTTTCAAGATCCTTCAGGAAAAAAACCATATCTTAGCGGATGGAGCAACCGGAACCAATTTGTTCGCAATGGGGCTCGAAACGGGTGACCCTCCAGAGCCATGGAATATCAATCACAAAGATCGAATTAGATCCTTACATCAGGGTTTTGTTGATGCTGGTTCTGATTTATTTTTGACTAATAGTTTTGGCGGAACGTCCTTTAGACTCAAACTTCATAATCTTGAAAAGAGAGTATTTGAGCTGAACAAGGCTGCAGGAGACATTGCAAGAGAGGTAGCTGATCAGGCTGACAGATTAGTCATCGTTGCTGGGTCCATGGGGCCTACCGGTGAGATGATTGAACCTCATGGACTGATGACCCCAAACGAGGCAACAGATGCCTTTAGAGCCCAAGCCGAGGGTCTTGCAGAAGGCGGCGTAGATGTTTTGTGGCTTGAGACCATGTACGCGATGGAAGAG
>CALKDH010000042.1 GCA_938086805.1 uncultured PS1 clade bacterium
AACTTTCAAACCTGCAGAAGACTTAAGAGGTTTATCAAAGGTTTTGATAACATCACCATTAAGGATTTCGGCCTCATTAAAGTAATGAGAGATATCTTTGTTTAATATTGTGTTTGCTGGCTTGATAAAACTCTTAATTTGGTCCATAACTGCTGGAATTCCGCCTGCATAGCAAAAATCCTCCATTAAGAACTCTCCTGAAGGCATACAGTTCACTAACAAGGGAATATCTCCAGCTTTCTCAAAGTCCTCTAGGTTCAGTTCAATTTCTGCTCTGCCAGCAAGTGCTAATAAGTGAACAACTGAATTTGTGGAGCCACCAATAGCGCTATTAAGAGTGATAGCATTCTGAAAACTTTCTTTAGTGATTACTTTAGATAAATTGAGCTCCTCCTCAACCATCTCTACAATTCTTTTTCCTGATAAATGAGCAAGGGTCATTCTTCTGGCATCGACCGCAGGCAGAGTAGCATTTGTTGGTAGGCTTAGCCCCATTCCCTCTACCAAACTCGCCATAGTTGAAGCTGTTCCCATTGTCATACATACACCTGAGGAGCGACTCATACCAGTTTCAGCTGCCATAAAATCTTTCAAGGTCATATCTCCAGCTCTTACCTCTTCTGAGAATCGCCAGACATCTGTTCCAGAACCTATATCCTTGCCTTTAAATTTGCCATTAAGCATTGGGCCTGCAGATACGACAATAGTTGGTAAATCAACACTAGCTGCTCCCATAAGCTGCCCAGGTGTTGTTTTGTCACAGCCACCCAAAAGCACTACACCATCGATCCCATAGGCACGAATACTTTCCTCAACATCCATTGAAAGAAGATTTCTAAAAAGCATTGCTGTAGGTTTCATTTGAGTTTCGCCCAGAGACATAACAGGAAACTCAAGTGGAACCCCTCCCGCTTCCCAAACCCCTCGCTTAACTCCTTCCGCAAGATTCTTCAAGCCCGCATTACAGGGCGTTAGCTCAGACCAAGTATTACAAATACCAATAATTGGACGACCATCAAACACATGGTCTGGAAGGCCTTGGCTTTTCATCCAGCTTCGGTGAATGAAGCCATCTTTATCCATTTTTCCGTACCAGTTTGAAGATCGACGGTTATTTGATTTACTCATGCTGCCTTGTCTCCCTCTATCACCAACATATTTGCTGGAAACACTTTTGGTAATTGCAAGCCTTTAGTCATTAGAAATTGTCCACTTAACATCAAATTTCTATTCATTAGACCTTCATCAGATTTACCTAGTGATTTTATTTCTTTTTTGTTGTGAACAGAAATATTATACATCGACTTAGAATCAAGCCCAGCAAGCACTAATGGAACAGATGAGCTGAGCTCTGACGCACTGCTTTGTCCCGCAAAAACGACAAAATGATCACCCTCTAAATTCACTTGAATTTCTGCAATAACGGTTTTATCAATACAAGGCAATCTAAGAATATTTGCACTCATCATCCATTCTCGATTCTTTTTCCACCATTGCGTAACAGATTTAAGAATAACTTTATCTTCAGAAGAAAGTTCTTTTGGATCCATTTCAAAGCCCATATGGCGTTGAGCTGCAACCCATGCTCTAAATGACATAGGTAACTCTCTACCTGAGGTATGACAAACCTTTGGGCCTACATGACTTCCGGTGACATGTATAGGTAGCCACAGAAGTGCCTCATGTTGAATGCGCAATCTTTCCAGAGCATCATTACTATCCGATAGCCAGACTCTTTGGGTATGTTCTAATATCCCGTAATCAATCCTTCCACCGCCCGAAGAGCAGGTTTCAATTTCTAGACCTGAATGGGATTCCCTAATCCTATCTAAAAGACTATATAAAGCTCTGGTTTGTGATGCATCTGGATATGGCAATACTCTATTATGGTCCCATTTAATGTATTCAATAGGATACTCATTTAAAATTGAATCGATCCTTTCAAAAAGATATTCCTGAACTTCATTGATGGAGATATCAAGAACGTATTGAGCTCTACCTAGAGTTTGACTTATATCTCCTAAAATCCACTCAGGATGGGAGCGAAATAAATCACTATCTGGGCTAACCATCTCAGGTTCAAACCATAGACCAAATGTCATTCCATTTGAATGAATATGTTTCACTAACGGATGCATTCCATCTGGATATTTATGTTCGTCTACATACCAGTCTCCCAGACTCGATGTGGCACTATTTCGTCCTTTAAACCACCCATCATCCAGAACGAATCTTTCAGCGCCAATATCTGCAGCTAGAGTTGCTATCTCCTTGAGCTCTTCAATATTATGATCGAAGTAAACTGCCTCCCAGCAATTATAATGAACTGGCCTAATAGAACCTATTGGAAGATCAACAATTGAGTTGGATACAAAGTCTCTAAATATGCGACCTACCCCACCCAATCCAGCTCCAGAGTGACTTATATAAAGTTTTGCAGTTTCAAAGCTAGTTAGAGGATTTAATTCACTATTCTCCGTATTTCCAAATTGGATTTGTTTACGTCCATCTTGAAGCTGTTCAGCAATCATCCGATGGCCTCCAGACCAGCCATAGTGAAAACCATAGCAGGAACCTAAATTTTCTGAGCTTCCAGCCGTTGGAATCATTAACCCCGGAAAATGGGCATGGCTCGTGGTTCCAACCCTTGACTCTCTTAAATGAACACCTGTGACCCATGGCGTCCTCTGGCTCCTAAACTCACTGCCCCAATGACCCCCGTAGTCAAGCATTTCATTGCTAGTTTGTGGGGCCTCTATAACAGGTGCTGACAGCCACTCCATTATGATTGGGTTGTTGCTATCAATCTTAGCATTTAGAGCATATACATCATCTTCATATAAAGCATCAATACCAGCCGTATAAGTTATCCCAAGATCCTTATCCTTAAAGACCAAAGTTAGAGAGTTGTTGCTAACCTCATCAGCAAAAAAAACAAAACTTGATGAGAGTAAATGGCCATTAACATCTCTCATCTTGCATCCTAACTGTCCAGAAAAGTTAGCCGACTGCTCTGGCAAAATTGAAAGTTCAGGGATTTGGTCCAAAAGATTATCTCCCCAGTCTTTTTTTGATGCTTCATAGAGCTCATCTAGGTTTTCATCTCTTGGCAAGCATTCACCCCAATAAATAATGCATGGCAATCGATTATTTAATGAAGACAATACAAGTGATTGATTCCGAGTATCAAGGCGCCATTTTTTCATCATTTGACAGCACCAAGTGTTAAACCTGCTATAAAGTGTTTTTGCATCAAGAAGAACATCAAAACTGGAGGAAGGGCAGCTATGATTGATCCGGCAGATACTAAGTGCTGATTATAAACCCACTGTCCATTAAGTGAGTTTAACCCAGCAGTCACAGGCATTGCCTCAGCACCTTGAGTCAAAACAATTGCCCAGAAATAATCATTCCAAATAAAAGTAAAGATTAATACTGACAAGGCAGCCATTGCTGGGCGCATCAGTGGGACAACAATATGCCAGAAAATTTTAAATTCTGAAACTCCCTCAACCCTTGCAGCTTCGATAAGCTCAAAGGGTAGCGCTCTAATAAAGTTGCGCATAAAGAATGTACAGAACCCAGTTTGAAAAGCTATATGGAATACTACTAATCCCCAAACTGAATTGTACAAACCAAGAGAAAGAGAAAGGTCTCTAACGGGAACCATAAGTATTTGGAAGGGAATAAAGTTTCCAGCGACAAACATAAAGAATACAAATAGGTTAAGCTTGAAACGATAAACACCCAATGCAAATCCTGTTAAGCTAGATAACACGATAGCACCTATGACTGTAGGTATAGTTATCTTGAAGCTATTGAGAATGTAGTAACCAAGTGGAGAGTCTGTAAAAACTGCGGTATAGTTTTCAATAAAATTTATCGAAGTTGGCATTCCCCAGTAATTTCCTGAATTAATATCAGCTCCAGAACGGATTGATGTTAAGGCAACCGCTAGGAGTGGAAGCAACCAAATAATAATAGAGATTGGAAGCGCAATTTTATAAAGGAGCTGGGTTGATGGCTTGGTTCTTTCGATTGGCGTAGGAAACATGGCTAACCCCCCTTCTCGTCTTGATAAAGTCGGTAAAGAATTGTCGCAATATAAACCATCATTATTAACAAAAGTACGACGGCAATAGCTGCACCATAACCCATTCTGAAACCATACTCTGAGAAGGCTTTTTCATACATATAATAGGCAAGCACTCGACTAGAGCCCCAAGGGCCTCCACCAGTCATAATATCAATCAAGTCAAAAGATCTTAAAGCGCCAATTATTGTTACTACGACAGCAATAAAGGTAGCAGGTTTGAGTTGCGGCAAGATTACGTACCACAACATTCTCCAACCTCTTGCATTATCAATTCGTCCTGCCTCGATTTGTTCTGGATCAACTGAATTCAAACCCGTTAAGTATAAAATCATGCAGTAAGCAGTTTGCGGCCACAAACCTGCGGCAATAATGCCATAGGTAACATAGTCCTCCTCTGCAAGAATTGCAATTGTATCAAAACCAAAAAATTCTAAAATGATATTCAGCAATCCATTAGATGGGTCATAAAACCAACTAAAAACCAAACCGACGACAACCTGAGAAATGACAAATGGAAAGAAAAAGATAGACTTATAGATTCGTATACCTCTAACTGTTTGATTAAGAAATAATGCTGCAAAAAGTCCTGCTGGAACTGCTAGAAGGTACAAAACAAGCCAAATAACATTATTTTTTAATGAAACAATAAAGTATTCATCATCCAACAGTTCGATATAGTTTTCAGCGCCAATATAGGTTTTTGCACCCAAACCATCCCACTGATAAAAACTTAAATTGACTGATTGAAAGATAGGAAAGATAACATAAAGAGAGAACATCAAAATGCCAGGCGCCAAAAAAATCCATGGCGCTATCTTTAGCTGATTATTTTTCCAGTAAGAATACATACCTACTTAAGATTAAAAAAATTAAAAAAAAGTCCCGTGTCAAGAATACTTGAACACGGGACATAGTAAAACCTTATTGATTAATAAAGTCTTTGACGAGCTTTTTCTAGAC
Organism: uncultured PS1 clade bacterium; assembly: GCA_938086805.1. Taxonomy (GTDB): domain Bacteria; phylum Pseudomonadota; class Gammaproteobacteria; order PS1; family Pseudothioglobaceae; genus Pseudothioglobus. The sequence goes on from CALKDH010000042.1 coordinate 5,057, forward strand.
GCTCTAGAATCTTCTCTAAACGCTCAGGCTTAACCATGAACTCTTGAAAAGCTTCCATACCAATTGAGGCCATTTCAGCTTTAGTGTCACGATCATAGAACTGTGCAACACCGCCAGGAGCATTGTTATTAAGCATACTAAATGCCTGATTTAGGAACTTGTCATCAGTCACACCTGCACCAGCATTAGTTGGCAGTTGTCCAAGCGCTTTGTTCCATGCTGTCTGAACATCTGGACGAGCAGCATAAGCTAAGAAACGCTTAGCATCTGCAACGTTTTTAGCACCAGCAGTTAGGTGAATTGTATCCGTAGGCGCTTCTTCAGCCATAGGAATTCCTGGAGTAATTTCAGGGAACTGGAATAGTCCAAGAGAGCTATCATCTAAACCTAACTCTTTTAATGGAGCTACAGCAAAGTTACCCATAATATACATAGCCGCTTCGCCATTAGCCATTGGAGCTAAAGCTTCCTGCCAGCTTAGTGCAGCATGATTCTCTAGGAAGAAACCTCCATCAATTAACTGCTGATAGTTCGCCATAGTTGCGCGTACCCTGTCATCAGTCCATGCAATATCACCACTAGTAAGTGCCATGTGGAAATCATAGCCATTAGTACGTAGATTTAAGTAGTCAAATACACCACCTGCAGTCCAAAGATACTTTGAACCAATAGTGATTGGTGTTATACCGTTAGCTTTTAAAGTTTCACCAGCTGCAATAAACTCATCCCAATTTGTTGGGACAGAGATACCTAAGTCTTCAAAGATATCTTGACGGTAGTAGACACCCCAGTTGTAGTAAGTATATGGAATACCCCATTTCTTACCATCCATAGTCATACCTGGAGCTGAAGAAGCCATTAATGAATAAAGACCTTGGTCAGCCCACACATCATCAATTGGTGCAAATAGACCTGCTTCAACAAATGGCGCCATTCTATTACCTGCATACCAGAAAGCAATATCTGGAGCATCTGCGCTTAGGAAGTTACGAATTGCTGCTTTATACCCTTCATGATCAAAAAGGTTATAAACAACATCAACATCCGGATTTTCAGCTTCAAATCCATCTATAACAGCCTGAAATGCAGCTTTAGGTGCTGGATCTGAAGTGTCACCGTTAATGACAAGTGTTCCAGCGACAGCAGAAGTACCAGCCAGAATACCGGCAAGTGCTAGTGCTATTTGGTTTTTAAATATTTTTTTCACTTTTTATCTCCTATTTTTAAAAAAAGTAAACTTCTTTTTGATTACATACCTTTGTGAAGAAATTCACTTAAATATGACAAATCAAAGGTAAGTATACATCAATATGTATTCATGTGAATAAATTTGTCCAACTATCAGTACAAGGTTCCAATATATGAAACTTAGCAAAAAAAATAGAGTAATTTCAATACCATCACGTAATTAAATTCATAAACTATTAGAGTGTAAAATAAGTGTATTCTTTTTTTGGAGTGACAATATGGGTATGCCGGGACCATTTGAACTAATTATTATCTTAGTGATTGTGCTTTTGATATTTGGTGGCAAAAGACTTAAAAACATTGGCAACGATCTTGGAGGGGCGATTAAAGGCTTCAGATCTTCTATGAAAGAAACAGAAACTAAAGAAAAAGATGAGATCATTGAAGCCAAGGTTGAAGCGGATGATTCAACGGATAAGAAATAAATTTCAATTCTAACTTCATAGCTCTATGTTTGATTTTGGCTTCTGGGAAATTGCCATCATTGGTGTTATTACTCTTATAGTTGTTGGGCCCGAGAGGATGCCATCTCTTGCGAGAAAGGCAGGTCTCTATTTCGGTAAGCTCAATAGATTTTTCAACAAAGTAAAGTCAGACATTAATGAAGAGTTAAAAATGGATGAGATAAAAGAACAAATGTCCATGGATGATGAAAAAATCATACTTTCCGAAGTTACAGAAGACATTCAATCTAGCGCTGACTCCCTCAAACAAGAAAATATTTTTCCTGATAAAAAGACAAAATAACTGATGACTGATCAAAAGAATTCTATGGAGAAGCTTCCTTTAGTTCAGCATCTTATTGAACTTAGACGATCTCTGCTTCGCTCTGTCATTGCAATTGCTATCTTTTTTGTTGTTCTGTTTCCCTTTGCTGATGAAATCTATAATTTCATTGCAGCGCCCATTGTTCAAGCGATACCTGGATCAAATCTTATTGCAATAGGTGTAATCTCACCATTTCTAACGCCTCTAAAAATGTCTTTAATCCTAGCTATTTACATAGCTATGCCCTATCTTCTCTATCAGCTATGGTTGTTTATAGCGCCTGCGCTTTATCGTCATGAAAAAAGATTGATACTGCCCCTCGTTATCTCTTCAACGATTTTGTTTTATGCTGGATTAGTATTTTCATTCTATGTGGTTTTCCCTGTCATCTTTGGTTTTCTTGCAAGTGTTGGACCTGACTCCGTTAACTTTGCTCCTGATATCCAGTACTATTTAGATTTTATTCTTAAAGTATCGTTTGCTTTTGGGGTTGCTTTTGAGGTTCCGGTTATTACAATTCTTTTAATCATTTTTGGTGTGACAACCCCGCAAAAACTCAAGAAAAATCGATCTTTTATTATTATTGGATCATTTGTTATTGGAATGGTCCTTACACCTCCAGACGTTATATCACAATTTCTAATAGCTATACCCATTTGGCTTTTATTCGAGGCAGGTTTAGTATTTTCTTCATTTTTTAAAGTTCGCGAGAATGCTCAATCAAAAAACTCTAATAATTCTTCAAATGACTGGACATCCAGTTCACATAACGACATGATGGATAGTTTAGAGAAAGAGATGAATGACAATGTGATTGGTGATGAAAAAGAGAAATGAATTAGAAAAAATTAATCTCTAATCCAGGTTTAATTCAAGTTAAAAAAAACGCGCCAATAAGGCGCGTTTTTAATATTACTTGATGGATTTTTTTAGTTTGGATATTGACTATCAATACCTTCAACATAGAAATCCATTGTTAGTAGATCAGGGAAGTTAGGTGGCGTTTCACCTTCTGCTAACCATGGGCTACCGTCTTGCTTATTGATTGGACCTGTAAATGGATGAATTTTTCCCATTGATAAATCAATAATCGCTTGCATTGCCTCATTCTTAACTTCAGTAGGCATATTATTGTTCATTGGCGCAAACTTAACCATACCTTGCTGAACTCCAGCAAAAGTGTCAGAAGATGACCAAGTTCCATCTCTTACTGCTGCAATTCTGTCTGCATAATATGGACCCCAATCGTTAATAATTCCAGTTAACTGAGCGTTTGGACCCCACTCACGCATGTTTGAAGCCTGTCCAAATGCATAAACACCATTTTCTTCTGCAACTGTCATTGCTGCAGTAGAGTCAGTATGCTGCATTAATACGTCAGCACCTTGTGCAATTAGAGCATTAGCAGCGTCTGCTTCTTTACCAGGATCGTACCATGAGTAAACCCAAACAACCTTAATCTGAACGTCAGGATTAACCGACTTAGCAGCTAAAAATGCTGAATTAATTCCACGAATTACTTCTGGAATTGGAAATGATGCAATATAACCAACAACATTGCTTTCTGTCATTCTTCCAGCGATCTTACCGATCACATGCCTTCCCTCATAGAATCTAGCTGAGTAAACAGAAACATTGTCTTCTAACATGTAGCCAGTAGCATGCTCAAACTTGACATCTGGGTAGCGTTTAGCAACCTTGACAGTTGGATTCATATAACCAAATGAAGTTGTAAAAACAATATCATTTTTTCTGGCAAGACTCGTGATAACTCTCTCAGAATCTGAGTTTTCTGCTACATTTTCAATCGTTGTCATTATCACATCGTCGCCCAATTTTTCTTTAGCATACTTAACACCTTCATCATGCGCATAAGTCCATCCATGATCACCAGTTGGACCAATATAAACAAACGCTGCCTTGACAGGATCAGCTGAGACATTACTAGTAAAAGCTAAAACTGTGCTTAAAACAGTCAGTTTTAAAATACTAGAGAATCTAACTTTAGACATACTTCTCTCTCCTTTTTATTGTTGAACAAATTTACTTACTTTTTACTTCTTTAAATACAATCACCTAACTAGGATGTTGAATGAAATATTCTACCCAAACAATTAGGAACTGTGCGATTTGTTTTATTTTTTAATCTTATTCTTAAACTGACCAGTATGAGGATTGTAGCAAGATACGGCAACATAGAAAGATATTGAGCACTTATTCTAATATCAAAACCTTGAGCATGAAGCTGAAGTACAGTGATTCCTCCAAATAAAATAGCGCCCAAAATAATTCTAAACGGTAACCAAGAGGCAAATACAACTAACCCAAGTGCAATCCAACCCCTACCCGCAGTCATGTCTTCACCCCAAATTGGGACTTGTACAAGTGACAAAAAAGCTCCACCAACACCAGCCATTGCTCCACCAAACAAAATAGCCATAAACCTATATCTGACTACGTTATGTCCAATTGCATGGGCAGCATCATGATTATCACCAATAGATCGCAAAATTAAACCTTGCTTAGTTTTAAAAAGGAACCACCAGACCAAATACACCATAAAGAAAGCTAAATAGACAAGTGGATTCATAGAGAAAACCAATGGACCAATAAATGGAATGTCGGATAGAACAGGGATATGAATAGCTTTAATTAAAACAATAGTTTCTTCTGTATAACCTCTTCCAGCAAACGCTGAAAAGCCCAAACCAAAAAGTGTTAACGCAAGTCCAGTTGCAACCTGATTCGTTAACAAAAACTGAGTTAAAAAGGCAAAAATACTAGAAATAGCCATGCCTCCTAAAAGGGCCGCAAAGACAGCCAAAAATGGGTTACCGGTATGAAACTGAACAACAAAGCCTAGAAGTGCACCAACAATCATCATGCCTTCAACACCAAGATTAAGGACGCCTGATCGCTCAACTAGGAGCTCTCCAATTGCAGCAAATATAAGTGGAGTGGAGGCAATACTGATTCCAATGATAATATTTATAAATAAGCTTTCATTCATAGTCTTTTAATTTTTAGTTTTATTAAGGACAACTTTGTATTTAATCAATATGTCACATGCTAGAAAATAAAAAAGCAGCATACCTTGAAAAATTTGAGTGATTGAGCTTGGAAGATTGTACTCAATCTGAACTTCTTCACCACCCACATAACTCAGAGCAATTAGTAGTGCTGAAAATAAAATACCAATCGGATGAAGCCGCGCCAAAAATGCAACAATAATCGCTGTAAATCCATAGAATTGAGGGAGTCCTGGAGTTAATTGTCCAGCAGGCCCAGATGCCTCAAAGAAACCAGCAAGTCCTGCCAATCCACCCGAAATAAGCAAAGAATACAAAACTGTTTTATTATCATTAAAACCTGCAAATTTGGCTGCCCTAGGAGCACTCCCTGTAATCTTAATCTGCATCCCAAACATATGCTTTTTAATGCCAAACCAAGCAACAAAAGAAAGAATAATTGCAACAATAAAACCAATATGTAGCCGAGTCCCCTCCCATATTATTGGTAGCATAGCACTGTCATGAAAAATTCTGCTCTCAGGGAAGTTAAACCCTGCAGGATTTCTAAGAGGGCCTTGGAGCATAGCACTTAGAAACAATACAGCAACATAGGTCAACATCAGAGTTACCAATATTTCATTAACTTGATATCTAATGCGAAGAAAAGCAGCAATACTTGCATAGAACATCCCTCCTAAAATTGACGCTATAGCCATTAAAGGAAGGAGCCAAAAACCCTCAACATTGTAAAAATAAAGTCCTACTGCGCCGCCCGCAATTCCACCTATAACATATTGGCCTTCTGCACCAATATTCCATATTCCAGCCCTAAAGCCTATTGATAAACCCAGCCCAATAATCATTAATGGTGCTGCCTTTACTAATAATTCTGGGAATAGGTAGGAGTCAGTAAGCGGCAGGACAAATAGCGTGAAAAAAACGCTTGAAACTTTTATATCGTCCAAAATAAAGATAAATATTATTAATGCTGTTAACGCAGTTAGTGTCATTGCAAGCAATGGAGATAATAAAATCATTACTTTTGAATTTTCTACTCTTGGGATGAGTTTAATCATTAGCTCTCACCTCCAACCATGAGCTGTGAAATCTTCTCAAGGCCATTATTTTTCATATCAACAGAATCTGAAAGCCTGCCCTCTGACAAAACATGGATTTGCTCACACAAACTGAGGATTTCATCTAAATCTTGTGAAATGATCAAAATAGCTGACCCAGCATCTGCTAAAGAGATTAAAGACTGATGAATATTATTTGCAGATCCTGCATCAACTCCCCATGTAGGCTGGGAAACTATGAGTAGCTCTGGATTTCTTATAAGCTCTCTACCAACCATAAATTTCTGTAGGTTACCACCAGAAAGAGACTTGGCCAACATTTTGCTTGAAGGAGTTTGAACATTATACTCATTAATTACTTTCTCAGAATAACTAGCAACACTAATCCAATCAATGACACCATTTGAAGTCATACCAGAGGATTCTGGCCTACTCAGAAGCATATTCTCGTCAAGACTCATATCAGGCACCGCTCCATGACCTAGACGCTCTTCAGGAATAAAGAACATAGAGAGCTGTCTTCGCTCATGTGAGCCTAATGAACCAATATCTCGATCATTAAACTTTAGGACGCCATCAGAGGAGGATTTTTCTCCTATCAGTAACTCCATAAGCTCATCTTGGCCATTGCCTGCTACGCCAGCAATGCCAACAATACTTCCTTGCCTAATAGTCAAATTAATATTCTCTAAATCCACTCCATACAAATCGTCACTTTTTTCGCTTAGATTATTTATAGAAAAAATCTCAGAACCAATATTGATTTTGCTTCTTGCTAGCTCGGTGAGTTTTTTTCCAATCATCATTTCAGCAAGCTCTTTTTGAGAGTGGTCTTGAGGCACACAACTTTGAACTAATTGACCACCTCTAAGAATTGTCGCTTCGCTACAAATCTCCCGAACCTCTTCGAGCTTATGAGAAATATATAGAATAGAGCACCCATCATTGGCGAGCTTTTTGAGAGTTACAAATAAGTCAGAGACTTCTTGTGGTGTTAAAACTGAAGTAGGCTCATCCATAATTAATAATTTTGGATTTTGAAGTAGGCAGCGTATTATTTCTACTCTCTGTCGAGCACCAACAGAAAGATCACCCACAACCTGCTGAGGATTAACATCCAGTCCATATTGCTTTGAATATTTTAAAATTTCATCAGTAAAATTTTGGTTAAGCCCAACGCCATCGAGCCCCAAAATTATATTTTCTTCAACGGTTAAAGACTCAAATAATGAAAAATGTTGGAATACCATTGCGATTCCATTTTCTCGGGCCTCAAAAGGATTTTTAGGACTATAACTATTTCCACCCCATTTCATCTCACCACTATCCGGCATCAATGAACCATAAATGATTTTTACTAACGTTGATTTTCCAGCACCATTTTCTCCAAGAAGCGCATGAATACTTGAGTCTTTAATATTCAAAGAAACATTATCATTTGCTTTAAGATCGCCATAAGATTTAGTTACATTGGATACTTCTAGTTGATAATTCATAGTGCTTCAATCTGTTTTTTGTTTTCAATGAAATTAATTAAGTCCATTGCAATGGTTACAGCAATCGCAGTCGGAGACTTTAAAAATTTCTGTTTTTCACCAATTGGACAAGTAAATTTACTAACCACTTCTTCAGGATAATTTTTTTGTATGAAGCGATCTCTAAATTTTTTCCCCTTAATTGATGAGCCAATCATACCCAAATAACTAAAGTTATTTTTAAGAATCATTTTTTCTGAAATTTCAAAATCGATTTTATGACTATAGGTTATTACCAAACAATAGATATCGTCTGGAAGATCTGAAACACTTTCCACTATATCATCGCAAATAATTTTTATTCGTGAAGTATCCCCCTGAAACTTATCGAATTGCTCCTGACGATCATCAATCCAAAACAATTTAATCGGAAGGTTTATTAGGATAGGCATGAGTGCACGAGATATATGTCCAGCCCCAAAAATAGCGACTGGGAGCAAATCACTTGAAGCAATCTTTTCCAAACAAATATCCGTCTTTATACCTGTCGCATCCTCAAACTCAACCAGTGTAGAGCTTTGAGAATTTTGTAAAAGCTTTGAAGAAGAACTTTCTACAAAGTTTGATAACTCTTTGTCAGCAGATGAGGAATAAAAATGATTTTGAGTGAATAAAAATTTCTGTTTATCTAGCTGTGAATTTTTGTCATTATCAATGCTAGTGCCTAAGATGAAATTTTCGCTCTCTTGATAGAGACTTGATACTTTTTCAACCCATGAGTCTTTGTCATTAAGAGATGAATTGTTAGTTACGAAGCTTTCGAATAGAACCTTTACATAGCCACCACAGCACTGCCCCAGAGTCGCGCCCAAAGGGTATTTTATGAGCTGATTACTATTGCCTTTAAGTTCAAGCATTTCTTTAGCAAGGGATAGTGCTTTATATTCTAGATTCCCCCCTCCAATACTGCCAAACACAGCCTCATTTGACGTGTAAACAATCTTATCTCCGTTAGTGCATGGAGTAGAGCCTTTAGTGGCAATGATTGTTATTACTACTAGGCCATTGTTTAATGCAATTGCTGTCCTTAGGTGCTTGAGCCAACTATTCATAATGAGGTATTAAGAACTTTTATTTAGGCTGAAAAATACTTGCTCAAAACTTGCAGGCGCATTAAGCCCACTGATATTTTCTTTGTTTGCATTAAAAATAGCATTTTTGATAGAAAGCCAAGTTGAGATTGCAAGCATTAAGGGTGGCTCACCCACGGCTTTTGATTTGTGAATGGTATTTTCATGATTGGAGATATGAGGCTTAATTTTTACCTCAAAATGCTCTGGAGTATCTCCTATTGCAGGGATCTTATAGGTCGAAGCTCCTGTTGTTAGAAGAGCGCCTGAATCATTCCATTTGAGCTCTTCTGAGCAAAGCCAACCCATGCCCTGAATATAACCTCCAACTATTTGACCAATATCGATAGCGGGGTTTAGAGAAGCCCCCACATCATGCAAAATATCAACAGCTAAAAGCTTGTATTCCCCTGTCAAGCAATCTATTATTACTTCACTAACACATGCTCCATAGGAGTAATAAAAGAATGGACGACCTTTTTGAGTAACTGGGTCAAAATGAATTTTAGGTGTTTTGTAAAAACCATTACTAAATAATTCCACTCGATTCAAATAGGCTAAAGAGATAAACTCATCAAAAGGGATTTGTTTCTTATCTACTAAAATTGTCGAGTCTTCAAATTTGATAGCGCTCTCACTCACATCAAAATATTCTTTAGCAAAATTAATTAAATTACTCTTAATTCGAAGACAAGCTTCTCTTGCAGCCATTCCATTAAGATCTGAGCCAGATGAGGCCGCGGTCGGTGAGGTATTTGGAACTTTTGCTGTTGAAGTTGCAGATACTTTGACCCTTGAGATATCTACACCAAATTCATTTGCAACGACCTGAGCTACCTTGATGAATAACCCCTGACCCATTTCTGTACCACCATGATTCAGATGAATGCTGCCATCCTTGTATATGCTTACCAAAGCGCCCGCTTGATTAAGAAATTGTGTGGTGAATGAGATCCCAAACTTGACGGGCGAGAATGCCAGTCCTTTTTTTAAATATCTATTGTCCTTATTAAATTTATCGATTTCTTTTCTTCTCGAGTGATAATTACTATCTGATATCAATTCGTCCGTAATTTCATTAATAATGTTATCCTCTATCACCTGATTATATGGGGTTACATTATTTTCATTTTTTTGATAGAAATTTGACCTTCTGACCTCTAAGGGGTCTAGACCAAGTGTATTTGCAATCTCTTCAACTATATTCTCAATTGCAAGCATGCCTTGTGGCCCTCCAAAGCCCCTAAATGCAGTATTTGAAGCAGTATTTGTTTTGCACAAATAGCCGGTAAAGGTAGCGTTTGGAATGAAATAAGCGTTGTCTGAATGAAAAAGTGCTCGGGAGACAATTGCCATAGAAAGATCTAATGAATATCCACATCTAGCAGCTAGGTCCATAGTTATACCTTCAATTAAGCCTTGGTCATCAAACCCAACCTCGTAATTTGCAACAAAATCATGTCGCTTTCCAGTCAACAACATATCATCCTTTCTTGACAATCTTGCTTTGACAGGTCTTTTTGTTTTTTCTGAAAAAATAGCACAAATGCATGCCAACTGAGAAGCATCTGTCTCTTTGCCACCAAAGCCTCCTCCCATTCTCCGAGTAACGACCTCAATCGCATTCTGAGGAACATTTAATACATGCGACACTAGATGCTGCACTTCGGTTGGGTTTTGAGTTGAGGAATGAATGACCATTTCGTTATCTTCAGTTGGAATTGAAATAGCTACCTGACCCTCCAAATAATAATGCTCTTGGCCGCCTATTTCTAATGATCCAGTTAGTTGGTTACTGGCACTTTTAATTGCTGATTTGGAGTCACCCGAACTAACAACAATTGGTTTATCTAGAAAGCTTTTTGCTTTCATTGCTTGTTGGATAGTTACGATAGGTTTTAACTCTTCTATTTCAGCACTAACCAATAGCGCAGCTTTTTTTGCTAGATCATGACTTTCGGCTAAAACTGCTGCAATTGCTTGACCAAAAAATAAAACCTCTTTTGATGCAAGAATAGGCTCGTCATGGCGAATAGGTCCAATTAATAAATTTTCTATTTCTTCTGCAATTAAAACACTATGCACTCCTTGCGCCCTCTTCGCATCATTGACATTAATACTTTTAATTTTTCCATGAGCGACACTGCTGAGAGCAAAAGCGACATGGAGAGTTCCATTTGGCTCAGCAATATCATCAATATACTGTGCACTTCCTTGTACATGCATTCGGGCACTATCATGCTGAAGTGGAAGACCAACTGGGCTTTTTGTTTGACCTAAATTTTGTACTTGATGACTAATGTTAACCCCCACTATTAGGATTTCGATTCTGAGAAATGGGCAAGATCTTCAACTGCATAACCTTGAAGCATCAAAGAAGACTTTTTCGCTAGACCAGCTGAGACTTTTAAACGGTACTCAGCCGAGGCTCTTACATCAGTGAATGGAGAAAATTCTCGATTCAAGGCCTCATATGCCGCTTCAAGAAGCTCCTCTTTATCCCAACTTTCTTTAAAAACTTTTTCAAGCTCAGTTGCTCTTTGAGGTATCCCTGACATACCTCCCATCCCAATCTTTACTGATAAAGATGAAGACTCCATACTCTTTACATTAATTGCCATGCAAACTGCTGAAATGTCATCTTCATATCTCTTTGATATTTTATGAGTAATGAGTCGATCTCCATTGGATGGCATTGGGATTACAATACTTTCAATAAATTCTGAAGGCTCTAGCAATGTTTTTTTATAGCTTACGAAGAAATCCTCAAGTGCAATTATTCGACTCGACACCCCTTTTCTAAGCTTTAACTTTGACTCAAGAGCTATAAGAACTGGAGCCATATCGCCAATGGGTGAGGCATTAGCTATATTGCCGCCAATAGTTGCCCAGTTTTTAATAGGTAATGACGCAAACCGCTCAAGAAATGAGTCTAAGTCTGGCCAGTTTTTGATTAATACTGATTTTGCCTCCTCATAGCTAACAGCTGCTCCAATTTCAATTTCTGAATCTTTCTCATTAATCTGCTTGAGCTCTGAGACTCTATTGACGCTAACAATATGACTAAACTCTTTCATAGATTGGGTAATCTCAAGATTTAAGTCAGTTCCAGCAGCTAGAATATTTGCAGATGGGTTTTCAGATAAAAGCTCAGAAAGATCATTGACATTTGAAGGCGCATCAAAGAGAAGTGTCTTATTTCCATCGATATATCTAAAGTTAATATTTTTCTGATTTTTAAGGCCATTTAAAGCTTCGACAAATTCAGATTGATTCCTTTCGTAAAAATCAAGTTGACCTTGTTCTTTTTCTCTAAAAGACTTATATGCAGCACTAATAATAGGCTTGTAGCCGGTACATCTGCATAAGTTTCCAGATAAAGCGTCATTTATCTTTGTTGAATCCAGCGACTTTTCATTATGGTACAAAGCAAATAGTGACATCACAAAACCAGGGGTACAGAATCCACACTGAGAGCCATTTTCTGTAATCATTGACTTTTGAACTGGGTGAAGATCTTCCCCCTCTGATAAACCCTCAACCGTAATTAAATGCTTCCCTGTAAGCGTGTATGCAAGCGCAATACACGTGTTGATGCTTTTGTACTGAATCAAATCCCCATTGTTATTGGTTACAAGTTCACCAACAACAGCAGTGCAAGCACCACAGTCTCCCGAAGCGCAACCCTCCTTAGTTCCAACCAATTGATTGCTTCTTAGCCATTCAAGCACGGTAGTATTTGGGTTAATTTCTCCCAAGTCAAATGGAACATAGCTTTGATTCAATAAAATTGACACTAGCTTCCTCGATATGTTGAGTAACCGAAAGGTGATATTAATAACGGCACATGATAGCTTTCATCACCATTCGAAATATAAAAACGAATCACAACATCTTTTAAAAAAGGACAGTCTATGTCTTTATTTGCATAATATTTATCTATATTAAATTCAAGCTCATAACAGCCCTCTTCAAATAAATCTCCTGACAATAATGGTTCATTGCATCGACCATCTTTGTTTGTTTCAACTGAATTAATGAGTGTCAGGGAAGAATCATTTCTCTTATAAAGCTTAATCTCAACTCTTTCAGCTGGACATCCCATTGATGTGTCGAGTATGTGTGTAGTAAGTTTTCCCATAGATTATTCCTATTTTTTATAAGTTCTTTGACCCATGATATACACCTCATCTATAAGTCTATCATCACCAAGAGTCATTAAATTAAATAGTGTCTCTTTAATACTGGATGAAATTTTGTTTTTTTGACTTATTATTTCAGTGGCATTTAAATCAACAACAATAAAATCAGCCTCCTTTCCTGGCTCTAAATTACCAATTAAGTCATCCATATTTAAGACCTTTGCAGCGCCCAGAGTAGTCAAATAAAACGCTTTGACAGGGTCTAAATTAAAATCATTCATTCGGCTCACTTTATAAGCTTCATTCATTACTTGAAACATTGAAAAACTATCTCCTCCACCAACATCTGATGCCAACGAAACATCAATACCGTAACTCTCTAATTTTTCTATTTCAAACAACCCACTCCCCAGAAACAGGTTTGACCTTGGACAAAGAGAAACCTTAGAGCCAGTCCCAGCCATTTTTTGATATTCATCATCTGTATTGTGAATGCAATGTCCAAAAACTGAATTGCTACCTGTAATTCCTAGATCATCATAAACACCGAAATAATTATCAGAGTCTGGAAATAATTCTTTAACCCAGCCTATCTCCTCATCATTTTCATTTAGATGAGTCTGAAGCAACACGCCCTTTTGTCCATCTTTATCTGGGTATTCACTCAACAACTTTGAGGCCTGCTCTAGTTGAGATTTTGAAGATGTAATAGCAAATCTTGGAGTGACGGCATATCTCAACCTCCCTTTATTGTGCCATTTCTCTATCAGTTCTTTAGAATCAGTGTAACTGTCTTCAGAGCTATCACAAAGCATTTCAGGAGCGTTTCTATCCATCATTACTTTTCCTGCAACCATCCTTAAATTTCTTTGTTGAGATGCATTAAAAAAAGCATCAACTGATTGCTTAAAGGAGGCGCAAAAAGTCATCGCAGTTGTTGTGCCATTTTTAATGAGCTCGTCTATAAACAGGTTGGCTATATGATCAGCATAATCCTGATCTGCAAATCTTTGTTCTTCAACAAATGTGTACTGATTTAACCACTCTAACAAGCTAGTTCCATATGATGCAATTACCTTGTACTGAGGGTAATGAACATGAGTATCAACAAAGCCAGACATGATTAAACGATCCTTAAAATGAATCAAATTACTTGATACTTCATAGCCTGATTCAATGTCTGAAAAGTTGCCAACATCAATAATTTTTCCTGAATCACTATCAATAACCAATAGGCCATCCTTAAAATAAACAGGCGTTGGACCCCCATTTGTCTCAATACAGTGATAGATTGAACTTCGAAAGTAGCTATTGTTGCTCATTAATTCGCCTCAATCCAAACGCCTAACTTCTCTCTCTCCTGGTCAGTCATGTTTGTAGTGTTAATTATTGGCATTGCTTTAGATAAAACTGCCTGCTTATATATTTGATCTTTGTGCGTCATAATTTTTTCGATGGTATCAAGCATAATGCCATTTGGAGCAATCGCAAAAGCTTTGTTTGAAGGCTCTTCCGCGTGACAACTAACGCAATGTTTTTCAATAATCATTTGAGCCTCAGCAATAGTAACTTCGCCTTTATTCTGAACCTGAACTTTGCTTTGTGATGGAGCAAGCACATAAATTAAAGCTAAAGTTGATAATGCAATAACGGCAATTAGGCTATTTTTTGCTTTACCAATTCCCCTTAAATTAAAGTAATGACGGACCATGACTAAAATTCCAATGACTGCAATTAATACGATCCAACCATATTCTCCGCTATATATTGTAGGATAGTGCCCACTGATCATCATAAATAGCACTGGTAAGGTGAAGTAATTGTTGTGTCGAGAGCGAATATAGCCTGTTTTTCCGAGCTCCAAACTAACCTCTGTTGAGTTTTCACAAGCCTCAACAAGCTTTTTCTGCACTGGAATAATCACGAAGAAAACATTTGCAACCATAACCGTTCCAACCATAGCGCCAATTTGCATGTAGACCGCCCTAGGATTGAAAATATTGCTATAAAAAAACGCGAAAAATGAAACGATTAGAAATATGATTGTAATAAATACTGCTGATTTATTAACTAATTTTGACTTACATAAAAGGTCATATATCAGCCAGAAAAGTATTAATCCTAATAAGCTTAAACCAACACCATACATTGCAGATATTTCGCTATTCGTAGCTAATAAATAGGTACTCGCATTAAAATAATATACAAGCGAGAGAAGGGAAATTCCTGACAGCCAGGTCACATATGCTTCCCACTTAAACCAATGCAATGGCTCAGGTAGAGTTTGTGGATATTTCTTATATTTCTCTAGATGATAAAAACCACCTCCATGAACTGCCCATAGGTTACCTGCAATTTCATCTCTGTTATTTAATCGATCAAGCTTGTTTTCGAGCCAGTTAAAATAAAATGATGCTCCAATCCAAGCAATTCCAGCAATGACATGGAGCAGCTTTAATGCCAAATTTAGCCAGTCAAGTAAGTATATTTGCATCATAAGCCTAACTCCAACAACACATTAATGTCGCCTAAAGAAACCTCTTCACACTGCTCAATCGTGTCGAGCTCTTCATTATATTTTCTGTCTATGACAATAAATTGTGAATTGTCATTCATACTGATAAGAGGAAAATGCCAGACACCCCGTGAATAACTTATCCCTTGATCACCGTTAGTTATAAAAGCTTTAAGTTTTTCAATTGATGGCCTCTCTGCAGGCGGCGCTACAACCACTAAAAATGGTGATGAATGCCTTGGTATAAAGGTTTGACTGAAAAAGGGATGCTTCTCTAACATTGAGATTTGCAGAGGAAATTGTCTGCTTTTAGCTACAAAAATATGGACACTTGTATGGCCTTTCTCTTCATTTGTATCCAATAAAGCAACATCAGAGTATTTGCTAGCAAAGCCATTATTGATTGTTTTTGACTCTTTATTATGGATAGATACAACCTCACCAAAATCAGCAAAATTGTTTTCAGTCAGCTTTTCAGGAATAAGTGTAATATTTTTCATATCTAAATAAATTTACCAATAAACTTCAAACGAGCAATCCCACCATCAGGATAAATATCAATTCGAACATGGTTAAAGGGCTCATTATGCAAAATGACGTTTTTTTCAAAAGTGTGAATTTGATTCATTCCTAGTTTTTGTTGGTCTAACAGTTTTTTCCAAGACTTACTGTCTTCTAAAATGACCGAGCCCTCTACATCAGAAATATGTGCAGTAGAAATAGAGAATTTATG
>CALKDH010000043.1 GCA_938086805.1 uncultured PS1 clade bacterium
GTTTTTAATTCTGAGATAATATCATCAGGAGTAAGCTCTCCATTGAGGATTTTACGCCAAACTTTGTATCCGCCGTTTGCCTCATAAGTTGCAAAACTTGCGGGGTTTTCTTTATCTAGGTTTTTAAAGCAAACTTCATTCATGTTAAATCTTCCAAAATGTTGTCTAATTTTTCTTTAGTTAAATGCTCGTAATATTGATCACCAATTTGACACATTGGTCCTCCTACACAAGCCCCTAAACATTCAACCTTCTTCACACTGACCAAACCATTTTTACTGACTTGACCTGTTTTTACTTCTAACTTTTCTTCTAAATATGAAATTAACTCATCAGATCCATTAAGCATGCATGAAATGTTATGGCAGAAACGCACCACATGCTTACCGACAGGCTTATGATTATAGTTTTCATAAAATGTCGCGACCTCTTGAACGCTGATTGCTGGCATCTCTAGGTACTCAGCAACCTCATTGATAAGATCAGGATTTAAGCTTCCACCATTCTCCTTTTGGACAATCGTCAAAGCCTGCATAACAGCTGAACTTTCACGTCCCTCTGGGTATTTAGAAACCCAAAAATCGATCTCTTTTTTTGCTTCACTTGAAATCATCTATCAACCTCACCAAAAACAATATCTTGAGAACCAATTATGGTTACTACATCAGATAGCATATGCCCCTTTGCCATTTCATCCATTGCCGCAAGATGGGCAAAACCAGGTGCCCTTATCTTGACCCTATAGGGCTTATTAGCCCCATCTGAAACTAAATAAACTCCAAACTCGCCCTTTGGGGCTTCTACCGCTGTGTAGCTCTCACCCTCAGGCAAACAATAACCCTCAGTGAATAACTTAAAGTGGTGAATTAATGATTCCATATCACCTTTCATTGCTTCACGATCTGGAGGGGTTACTTTATGATCATCTGACATGACTGGGCCAGGATTTGCCTTCAGCCAGGCTACACATTGATTGATGATATGAGTCGATTGACGCATCTCCTCCATACGAACCAAGTACCGGTCATAGCAATCGCCAGTAACACCGACAGGAATCTCGAAATCAAGTTTTTCATAAACAGAATAGGGCTCATTTTTACGGATATCCCATTCGACTCCTGAGCCTCTTAACATGGCTCCAGTAAAACCAAGCTGCATAGCTCTTTCAGGTGAGACAACTGCAATATTAACAAGTCTTTGTTTCCAAATTCTGTTATCGGTTAGAAGATCAGAATACTGCTGGATACTTTTTGGAAAATTTTTTGCAAAATCATCAATAAAATCAAGTAGCGAGCCCTGTCGATTTTCATTAATTTCTTTGAGTTTTTCCTTCGATCTTAATTTGGATTCTAGGTACTGCGGCATCTTGTCCGGCAAGTCTCTGTAGACTCCTCCTGGCCTATAATAAGTCGCATGCATTCTAGAGCCACTCACTGCCTCATAGCAATCGATAAGGTTTTCGCGTTCACGGAAAGCATAAAGAAAGACACTCATCGCACCAACATCTAGAGCATGCGTGCCGACCCACATCAAATGGTTCATTATTCTTGTGATTTCATCAAACATGACTCTGATATATTCTGCACGCTCAGGGACTTTAATTCCTAGCATTTTTTCAATGCCCATCACATACGCGTGCTCATTACACATCATAGATACATAATCAAGTCGATCCATATATCCAATCGATTGGTTGTATGGCTTCGACTCAGCTAATTTTTCTGTACCTCTATGCAATAATCCAATGTGGGGATCAGCTCTCTCAACGACTTCTCCATCCAGCTCAAGAATTAGTCTGAGAACGCCGTGTGCAGCAGGATGCTGAGGCCCAAAGTTAAGAGTGTAGTTTTTCATTTCAGACATATTTACTTCCTTATCACTCTAGGAACATTCACATTAGGCTCAATACTTACCGGCTCATATACCACCCTTCCTAATTCCTCGTCATAACGCATTTCAACTTCACCGATCATCGGGAAGTCTTTTCTGAGGGGGTGGCCAACAAAGCCATAATCTGTCAATATCCTTCTTAAGTCATTATGGTTTTCAAATAAAATTCCAAAAAGGTCAAAAGCTTCTCTTTCAAACCAGTCAGCACAGTTCCAAATCTTAGTTACAGATTGAATCATCAAGTTCTCAGATGAGAGAAGGGCCTTCACTCGTAATCTCTGATTGTTTGAAACAGAAAGCAGGTGGTAAACCACTCCAAAACGCTGGTCTTTTTGGTTGGTCGATTTTTGTGCCTGCCGAGCTCTGCCAAATCCAGATGAACTGGCGTTACCATTCCAGTCAGACTCTCCATAAGTAAGATAATCAATACCACAAAGATCCATCAAAATTTCGAACTGAAACTCATCTTTTAATTTCTGACAAACCTCGATAATATCTTCACTAGAGATAACCAATGTAAGCTCATTCAATGACTCACTCACATTTTTTTTACCAAAGGCCTTGGATAATTTTTGCTTTAGTTCTTTCATGTATTAGGTTCGAGCAATTGTATTAGTTCTTCGAATTTTGTCCTGTAATTGAAGAATCCCGTAAAGAAGTGCTTCAGCTGTTGGAGGACAACCAGGCACATAAACATCAACTGGAACAATTCGATCACAGCCCCTCACTACTGCATAAGAGTAGTGGTAATAACCCCCTCCATTTGCACAAGAGCCCATTGACAAAACATACTTTGGTTCTGGCATCTGATCATAAACCTTTCGAAGGGCAGGAGCCATCTTGTTAGTGAGTGTTCCAGCAACAATCATTAGGTCTGATTGACGCGGAGTTGGTCTAAAAACTATACCAAAGCGATCGAGGTCATACCTTGATGAACCGGCCTCCATCATCTCAACAGCACAACAAGCTAGGCCAAAAGTCATCGGCCATAGTGAGCCCGTTCTTGCCCAATTAATAACCTTGTCTAGCGAGGTCGTGACAAAGCCTTCTTTCATTAAGCCTTCAATTGCCATGGTGACTCCTTGTTATTCCCACTCTAAAGCCCCTTTTTTCCACTCAAAAATAAACCCAACTACAAGAAGTAGTAAAAATATAGACATCGAAATAAAGCCAAACCATCCAAGATCAGCCTGAACTACTGCCCATGGAATAAAAAAGGCAACCTCAAGGTCAAAAAGAACAAACAAAATCGCAACGAGATAATAACGAATGTTAAAGTGCATCCTTGAATCATCAAAAGCTGGAAATCCACACTCGAATTGTGAGTTTTTTTCATCGCTCGGATCGCTAGGTCCAAGGAGGTAGCCTACGACTGTTAGGCCTACTCCAAAGGCAATCCCTAGGAAAATAAATACGATAATTGGTAAATAATTTTCGAGCATTGTTTATCCTCAACTAAACAGCGCAATATTATAACAAGATTATCGGAAAACAGCCAGTTAAAAAGTACTTAATTTAACGTAAAAGGTAGAAGATTACAGCTGAGTTCCGCCTACAGTCAGGATGTCTACTTTTAGGCTTGGTTGTCCTACACCAACTGGAACACTTTGACCATCTTTGCCGCAAACACCGATACCTGGATCGAGTTTTAAGTCATCGCCTACCATTGAAATTTGATGTAGCACTTCATCCCCTGAACCAATAAGTGTGGCACCCTTAATGGGTGTAGTGATTTTTCCATTTTTAACTAAGTATGCCTCATTGGCTGAAAATACAAACTTGCCAGAGGTGATATCAACTTGGCCACCATCAAAGTTTTTGGCATAAATTCCATCATCAACTGATGCAATCATATCCTCAAATTTGTCCTCTCCGTTAAGCATGTAAGTGTTGGTCATCCGCGGCATTGGAATGTGTGCGTATGATTCACGTCTACCATTTCCGGTGCTCGGCTTATTCATCAGTCGGCCATTCATTTTGTCCATCATGTAGCCCTTAAGCAATCCATTTTCAATTAGAGTGGTCTC
>CALKDH010000044.1 GCA_938086805.1 uncultured PS1 clade bacterium
CCCAACTTGTCTGTGGTAATATTAACGCGGCAACTATTATGGTTGGAGAAAAGGCATCTGATCTAATTTTGAAGGATCAAAGAAAAAAAATATGAAGATAATCAGCATCGAAACCTTTACTAATGAATATGTCGGATTGGTACGATTGAGAACTGATGAGGGTGATGAAGGTTGGGGCCAGACCTCAACCTACAACAGCGAAATAACTTCCCAGGTAGTCCATCTTCAGGTTGCTCCGCATGTTTTGGGAATGAGTGGCCATGACACATCAGAAGTTACCAGAGAAGTTTTGGAGAGAGAGCACAAGTTTCCTGGCACTTATCTTTACAGGGCATTATGCGGCATTGACACCGCACTTTGGGATATTAAGGCGAAAAGAGCAAAACAAAGTGTATGTCAATTGATTGGCGGGAATCCTAGCTCCATTCCAGTCTATGCCTCGAGCATGCAGCGAGAGATTTCTCCTGAAGCTGAGGCACAGAGACTTCTTGAGCTAAAAGAAAAGTATGGCTACCATGCCTTTAAATTTAGAATTGGTAAGGAGTGCGGTCATGACATAGACCAATGGCCTGGTCGAACAGAATCTATTGTTAAAGAGGTCAGAAAGGTATTGGGTGATAAGGCTAACTTGCTTGTTGATGCCAATAGTGCTTACACTCCAAAAAAAGCAATAGAGGTAGGACATATGCTAGAGGATTATGGTGTCAGCCATTTTGAAGAGCCTTGTCCTTATTGGAAGCCTGATTGGACTCGCCAAGTCTCTGACGCACTTGAGATCGATGTCAGTGGTGGAGAGCAGGATAATGACATGAGAGTTTGGAGACATATGATTGAAACTAGTGTTGTCAATATTGTTCAGCCAGATATTTGTTATTTAGGAGGTATAACTAGAACATTAGAGGTTGCTGAAATGGCTGAAAAAAAGAATATTCCAGTTACTCTGCATGCAGCTAATCTCTCATTAGTCACGCTTTTTTCTGCGCATGTAATGGGCTCTATCAAAAATCCAGGCAAGTATCTCGAGTTTTCGATAGAGGGCCTTGACTATTACCCTTGGCAAGACAATATTTTTACTCCAGATTTTAAGATTGTTAATGGAAGCCTTGAGATGTCTCATATGCCCGGCTGGGGAATTGAAATTAATAAGGAGTGGCTGTCTTGTGCCAAACACCAAGTAAGCTTTGCTGGATCTCGTTTCTAATATCTTTTAGAAACTTACTTTTACCTCTTAAGTGCCCTTTTTTTTAAACCCTAAAATACTGTATAATTGCCCTTTTTTTAATATGTTACGGATTTAGAAATAGATGAAGACATCACTCACCACAATCGAGGGACTTAAGAGATCTCTTAAAGTTGAATTGCCAGTAGACACGTTCAATCAAAAAACAGAAAAAATCATTAAGAGCTTAGCTACCAAGGTTCGAATAGATGGCTTTAGAAAAGGCAAAATCCCTGCAAATATATTGCGCCAAAGATTTGGCGCAAGTGCTAAATCAGATGCCGCAACTGAAATGGTCAGTGAGACATTAGAGGATGCGTTAAAGGATGCTGATGTAGTTCCAGCAGCGCAGCCATCACTAACTAATATTGATACTGAAAATTCAGAAAGTTTAATTTATACAATAGAATTTGAAGTCTATCCCGAAATTAAATTAAATGCTTTGTCTAATCTAAAAATTGATCAGGTAACCTCAAAAGTCACCGAAGAGGATGAAGAGCGTGCGTTACAAGATCTGCAAGATAGATCAACCGAATATAAAAGTGTTAAGCGTAAATCGAAGGAAGGTGATCGCTTAATCATCGACTTTGAGGGGCTTATGGATGGTGAGTCTTTTGAGGGCGGTGCTGCTGAAGGATTTGAGATTATACTGGGCAAAGGGACAATGATAGATGGCTTTGAGAAGGGCCTTATTGATATTACTCCAGGTAAAAATGTTGAGGTAAATGCAACATTCCCGGAAGATTACCATGTTGAGAATTTAGCTGGAAGAGAGGCTGTTTTTAAGGTTAAAGTTAACGAAGTTGGATCACCAATTGAACTGAAACGGGATGATGAGTTTGCTAAGAAATTTGGCGAAAAAGACTTTGAAACAATGAAATCAAGAATGACCAGTCAAATGAAAATGGAGCTGGATTCACGTCTTGTTCAACAGAATAAAGATACTGCTTTTACGGCCTTATTAGAGGCAAATGATTTTGAGGTTCCTGAGGGGAGTGTTTCTGCAGAGGCTTTAAGATTGCAACAAGATATGGAGTCACGTATGGAGCAGCAAGGAATGCCTTCAAAGGGCAAGCTTCCAGCTGAGATGTTTAATGAGGAGGCTGCAAGAAGAGTAAAGCTTGGCTTACTGATCAACAAAATTGCAACTGATTCAGAAATAACGGCTGAGAAAGACCTAGTTGATGCTAAACTAAATGAAATGTCTCTTCAATATGGTGAAAGTGCGCAGCAGATGATTGATTGGTACAATACTGATCCTTCTCGTTTGGCCAATATTGAGTCAATTGTTGTTGAGGATTTAGTTGCTAAACACATTGCAGATGAGGCAAAAGTTACATCAACTGAAAAAAACTTTTTAGAAATAATGAATACTCAAAATTAATATGACCATTCAAAATTTAAATCAAATCCCTATGGTTATCGAGAGCTCTGGTAGAGGTGAGAGGGCTTACGATATCTATTCAAGACTTTTAAAAGAACGTGTAGTTTTTATGGTTGGGCCAGTCGAAGATTACACTGCAAATGTGGTTGTCGCCCAGCTACTATTTTTGGAATCTGAGAATCCAGACAAAGATATCCATTTATATATTAATTCTCCAGGGGGTTCAGTTACAGCCGGCTTGGCTATCTACGATACAATGCAATTCATTAAGCCCGATATCTCAACTTTATGTATCGGACAGGCTGCCAGTATGGGCGCTCTGTTGCTAACTGCTGGAACTAAGGGGAAAAGGTTTGCACTGCCTCACGCAAGATGTATGATTCATCAGCCTTTAGGTGGGTTTTCTGGGCAGGCTAGTGACATTGATATTCACGCTCAAGAAATTCTCAAGGTAAGAGATAATTTAAATTCAATTCTTAAAGATCATACAGGCCAAAGTTTGAAGAATATTCAGAAAGATACTGATCGCGATAATTTTATGTCGGCTACTGAATCTGCCAAATATGGGCTCATTGATAAAGTCATTAATAAACGTTGATTAAGCATACCAATGGATCAAAATACTGAAGATCTAAGCTGTTCATTTTGTTCTAAAAATAAGGATGAGGTGTCCCGTCTGATTGCCGGTCCTGGGGTGTATATATGCGATGAATGTATTGATTCTTGCTATAACCTAATTCAAGAACAATCAATTAAGGACAAAAAAGATCAACACCAGGATTGGAATTACACACCCAAAGATTTGTTTAAATCACTTAATGAGTATGTCATTGGGCAGTCTCATGCCAAAAAAGTTCTTTCGGTTGCAGTTTATAATCACTACAAAAGGCTTAAATCTAATTACGTATCAAATGATGTCGAACTAGATAAATCCAATATATTGCTAATAGGTCCAACAGGAAGTGGAAAAACACTATTAGCACAATCTTTGGCTCGATTTTTAGATGTGCCTTTTGCAGTTGCAGATGCAACAACATTAACGGAGGCTGGGTATGTAGGGGATGACGTTGAAAATGTAATAAAAAGCCTTCTATCTAAATGCGATTTTGATCCAGAAAGAGCTGAGCAAGGCATTATATTTATTGATGAAATTGATAAAATCTCTCGTCGTTCTGACTCACCATCTATTACAAGAGATGTCTCTGGAGAGGGAGTTCAGCAGGCGATGCTTAAATTGATTGAGGGGACTATTGCATCAGTTCCACCTCAGGGTGGAAGAAAACACCCTAATCAGGAGACTATCGATGTTGATACTTCTAAGATTTTATTTATTTGTGGTGGTGCATTTGATGGCCTTGGAAAGGTTATTGATAGGCGAGTAGAAAAGGCTACTGGAATTGGGTTTTCTGCCAATGTAAAAGATGAAGGTGACAAAAAGACTTTGACAGAGCTATACAAATTCTTAGAGCCTGATGATTTAATAAAATTTGGACTCATACCTGAATTGGTTGGGCGATTAGCTGTCCATACCTCACTGGATGAGCTCGACGAAGAGGCTTTAATAGAAATCCTTACCAAGCCCAAAAATTCTGTGGTCAAGCAGTTCCAACAATTTTTTGCTATTGAGGGCGTAAAGCTTTCATTTAGAAAGAATGCACTAGTTGAAATTGCTAGATTGGCACTGAAAAGAAAAACTGGTGCAAGAGGTCTCAGAGCCATCATGGAAGATCTGCTTTTGGAAACAATGTACGAAATACCCTCTACACCCTCTGCCAAGGAAGTTGTTGTTGATAAAGCGGTTGTTGAAGGTTTAAAACAGCCCGTCATTATTCATCAATCAGATAGTAAGAAAAACAATATTCGTAAAGCTAGTTGATGATTTTCTGCTCTAATATGATTAATATTTAATTATGTCTATGGAGTTGTTTGATCGCCAAAAGGATGCGGTTGGTCAAGGTGAAAGAACAATCCTTGTTCATGTTGAGCTTACTTCGGTTAACCATTTAAATGGTAGTTTGGATGAATTTCAGCAACTTGCTGAATCTTCTGGTTTAAGTATTATTGAAACTCTCTCAATTAAGAGAAGTTTTACAAAGGCACAGTTTTTAATTGGAACGGGTAAAGTTGATGAACTAGCCTTACTTGTCCAAGAAAACGAAATAGATCTTGTTATTTTTTCAATACAGTTGTCACCCTCTCAAGAACGTAACCTAGAAAAAGCCTTAAAGTGTCAGGTATTGGATAGAACCGGACTTATACTTGATATTTTTGCATTAAGGGCTAGCTCATTTGAGGGAAAGCTGCAAGTTGAACTGGCCCAATTAAAGCATCTATCAACAAGACTAGTAAGAGGCTGGACTCACTTAGAGAGGCAAAAAGGAGGTATTGGTCTTCGAGGACCTGGTGAGACGCAGTTAGAAACTGATAAACGATTAATCTCCTTACGAATTAAAAATATCAATAAGCGTCTTTCTAAAGTCCACAAGCAGCATGAATTGGGGCGAAAATCAAGGGTAAAAAACCAACTCCCTATGATTTCACTTGCGGGCTACACAAATGCAGGCAAGTCAACTCTTTTTAACTTGCTAACCAAATCCCAAGTTTATGCTGATGATAAGTTATTTGCTACTTTAGACTCCACCATAAGAAGAGTTATCTTGCCAGCATCTGGGGAGGCAGTAATTGCTGATACAGTAGGCTTTATTCAAAACTTACCACATGAGCTAGTAGAGGCCTTCAAATCAACTTTGGAGGAAACACGTCAGGCCAATGTCCTTCTTCATGTTGTAGATGCTTCTGACCCTAACAATAGAGATAAAATTGAGCAAGTAGAAGAAATTATTGAACAAATTGATGCCGATGAAATTCCAAGAATCATTGTCATGAATAAGATAGATGGTATCACTGACTTTAAACCAAGAATAGACCATGATAATGAAGGCAATATCTATCGTGTATGGCTTTCAGCCCAAACTGGTGAAGGGATTGATTTGCTCTATGAGGCTCTCTCTCAAAGTCTGAGTGGAATGATGACTTTTGCTCGCATTAAATTAGATGTCCAGTCAGCTTACATCAGAAGTGAAATCCATAAAGTTGGATTTATAAAAAAAGAAATAATGAATGAATTTGGCCAATGGCTACTTGAAATTAACGTTACTAGTCACTATCTAGAAAGATTACTAGATAAGCAAGGTGTTTCATTATTATGGAAGCAGAAATCACAACAGAGTCAAATGGCATAGTCAAACATTCAATACCTCTTCTGCCACTTAGAGATGTAGTGGTTTTTCCGCATACAGTCATTCCTCTATTCATCGGCCGAAAGTCTTCGGTAAAAGCAATTACTCAGGCCATGGAAGCTGACAAGAATGTATTCTTGGCAACACAAAAAGATGAAACTATCGAAGAACCAACGAATGATGAGCTTCACAAAGTTGGTACTCTTGCTACTATCCTTCAGCTGCTTAAGCTACCTGATGGAACAATCAAAGTTCTTGTTGAGGGAGTTAAACGAGGAAAGATTGAAGAATTTGTTGATTTAGGAGAGTACACAGAGGTTGTGCTCAGTGATTGCAGTCTTAGTTTTGATGATGATACTGAGATTAAAGCAATGATGCGACTTGCTTTGGAAAATTTTGAAAAATATATTAAGTTGAGTAAAAAAATTCCTGAAGAGGTTTATAAGGTCCTTAAAGAGATCACTGATATAGAGAGATTCAGTGATGTAATTATTGCAAACTTAAGTCTTAAGGTTGAGGAAAAGCAAAGCCTGCTAGAGAGTGGGCAAGCAAAAGATAGGCTTGAAGCTATCCTCTCTATTCTTGAAGGAGAGTTAGACGTTCTCGGAGCAGAACAGAAGATTCAAAACAGGGTTCGAAAGCAAATGGAGTCTAATCAGAGAGATTACTATCTGAATGAGCAAATGAAGTCTATTCAAAAGGAACTTGGAACTCTTGATGACGAAAATGAAATTGAAGAACTCCAAAATAATATCAATAAAGCCAAGATGCCTAAAGAGGCAAAGAACAAAGCTCAAAGTGAGTTAAATAAACTTCAAAGAATGTCATCTCAGTCCTCAGATGCATCAATTATAAGAACTTATATTGAAAATTTATGTTCGGTGCCATGGAGTAAAAAAACAAAAACAAATAAAAATTTGGTGAAAGCTCAAAAGATTCTTGATGAAGATCATTATGGTTTAGATAAGGTTAAAGAAAGAATAATGGAGCATCTTGCTGTTCAGAGTCGAGTTACCCATAACAAGGCAAACATATTGTGTTTAGTTGGCCCTCCAGGAGTTGGTAAAACTTCACTGGGAGAATCGATAGCAAAATCAGTAAACCGCAAATATGTAAGAATGGCTCTTGGTGGTGTTAGGGATGAGGCAGAAATCCGAGGGCATAGAAGAACTTACATTGGAGCAATGCCTGGCTCTATTGTTCAAAAAATGCAAAAAGTTAATGTTAAAAATCCATTATTCTTGCTTGATGAGATAGACAAAATGGCTTCAGATTTTAGAGGTGATCCAAGTTCAGCCATGCTTGAGGTATTGGATCCGGAGCAAAATCATACATTTAATGATCATTATCTGGAGGTTGACTATGACTTATCTCAAGTCATGTTTGTAGCAACTGCAAACTCCTTAAACCTTCCTGAAGCTCTAATTGATAGAATGGAAATAATTCAGCTATCGGGCTATACTGAGGATGAGAAGCTTGAGATTGCCAAAAGACACTTAATTGCTAAGCAAATGAAAAACAATGGCATTAAGGATTCTGAAATAGTCTTTAAAGATTCTGCAATTATGGATATTATTCGCTATTACACTCGTGAAGCAGGCGTTAGAAATCTTGATAGGGAGATTGGAAGTATTTGCAGAAAGGTGATTAAAGATGTCACTCTGAAGAAACGCAAAACAAAAGCAATCATTAACTCAAAAAGCCTACCAAAGTTTCTTGGTATGAAGAAATTCAGATTTGGACTTGCAGAGGAGCATAATCAAATTGGTGAAGTGACTGGTCTGGCATGGACTTCAGTTGGTGGTGACCTTTTAACTATTGAGGCATCTTCATATAAGGGAAAAGGAAAGCTAAATTACACAGGACAGCTTGGCGATGTTATGAAAGAGTCAATTCAGGCTGCTATGTCAGTGACACGTTTGCGTGCAGATTCCTTAGGAATTGCAGATGATTTCCATGAAAAACTTGATATACATATTCATGTTCCTGATGGGTCTACGCCCAAAGATGGCCCCAGTGCTGGTGCTGCAATGTGTACTGCTTTAGTTTCGGTTCTCACTGGAAGGAAAGTTAAGGCTGCTGTGGCTATGACTGGAGAGATTACCCTTCGTGGTGAAATTACTCCTATTGGAGGACTTAAAGAAAAACTTCTTGCAGCTATGAGAGGTGGTATTAAAACTGTCATTATTCCTGAGGATAATGAGCGAGAATTATCTGAAGTGCCTGAAAAAATTAAGAGTAAGCTTGAGATTATTAAAGTTAAATGGATAGATCAGGTTCTAGATATTGCTCTCGAAAAAGAATAAAGTCAAAAGAATTAGATAACTTATTTTTTTTAAGCAGTTTTGGCTTGCTTAAACTTTTTTTCTAGCTTCATTGCCAGCATTGCTGATGGTATTGATACAATTAAAAAGAAAATTCCTACTAAAGTCATTGGTTCAAGGTATGTGTAGTGACTGTTACTATATTGGTCAGCCGCTCTAAATAATTCAACAACTGTTATTGCAGCTAGCAGAGGAGTTTCTTTAAACATCGTTATCAGATAGTTTGCTAGTGGAGGAATCATTGGAGGTATTGCTTGAGGAAGAATAACATTTTTCCATGTTTGAAGTGGGTTATAGTTGAGTGATTTAGCAGCTTCCCATTGACCTTTGGGTACATTATCAATACCAGCTCTAAAGACTTCTGATGTGTATGTGCTGAAGTGAATACCAAGAACGATTACTCCACAAGTAAAGGCTTCTAGGAAAATTCCAAAGTCAGGAAGGACATAAAACACAACATAGAGCTGAACTAGAATTGGTGTTCTTCTAACAAACTCAGTAACCCAATATAAAGATACACGTGTGAACTTACTTTTGGACATTTTGAGAATGGCTATTCCCAAACCTAAAACGTAAGCCAGAAGGGATGCGACAATTGTTGCTTGAATAGTTACAACAAGTCCATCAGCTAGTTGCGGTAAAACTGCAAATGCATGATCCCAATTCCATTCCATGACTATTTATCTCCTGCAGTCATAATATTTCTGCCTTTAGAAAACTTTTTGGCAATTAGATCCACTAACTTGACTAGAATCGAGGCAATAATAAAGTATATGACAAGAATTAATAAAAATGGCTCTAACGTTAGGGCAGTTTGAACTCTAATAATTTGAGCCATAAATGTTAGATCAGAAATGGTAATAAGAGAAGCAACCGCAGTTAATTTTAGTAACTCGATAAGCAGGTTGCCAAATGTAGGAATCATAATTGGTATGGCCTGCGGGATTATCACATACCTATATTTCTTGTAAACAGAATAATTTAAGGCTTGAGAAGCTTCATGCTGTTCTTTGCCAACAGCTAGTATCGCGCCTCTGACTACTTCTGATCCATAGGCGCCAACATTTAGTCCACAAGCTACAACACCAGCTGTAAGGGCATCAAAATATATACCCCACATTGGAAGCACAAAGTAGATAAAGAACATTTGCACAAGAGCCGAACTGCCTCGAAAGAATTCAAGATAGATTATTGCAATAACTCTAACTGATCTAAATTTAGAGATTCTTGCTAGCCCAACAATGAATGAAATAACAAGAGCTAGAATAGCCCCCATTACTGTTAATTGGATCGTTGTAATGGTCCCCTTAATCAGTATTGGATAAAAAGCAATAACTTCATTCATAAAAAAATTCTAAAAAAAACCTGCCCTGTAAATTACAGGGCAGATTAGGTTATTAAGTAAATTCTAATTTAACCTACCCAGAGTATCTTACAGGGAAGATTGAATTATAAAATAAATTTACATTCCATCAGGACATTGAGTCAAGTAAGATTTACTGGCAGTTGCTTCTGCAGAGAAGCCATAAGGCTCTATGATAGCTGCAAATTCACCAGTAGCTTTTAACATTGCTAAAGCCATATTATATTCAGATCTAAACTCTAAATCATCCTTGTTAAATGCGGCACCAGCACAACCCATTGGGACGCCAGTCACAGGCATTACCAATTCAAGATTTGGAT
This sequence comes from uncultured PS1 clade bacterium, assembly GCA_938086805.1. Lineage (GTDB taxonomy): Bacteria > Pseudomonadota > Gammaproteobacteria > PS1 > Pseudothioglobaceae > Pseudothioglobus. The sequence continues at coordinate 9,850 of CALKDH010000044.1, forward strand.
CATTAGTTTTATTCAATAGATCTGCTGTACCAAGACCTGATAGAGCAAATACATCTACTCTTCCTTGCTGAAGCATCTTTATACCACTAGGAGGAGCATCAAAATAAACAATTTGGTCAGCACTTACGCCGCGCTCTAATGCATATTTTTCTTCAGCACAACCAGCACAAGTAGTCATCTTTAATGAAGGATTAGCTGCAATATCTTCATAAGTTAATAGATTGTTTGGATTGCCCGCTGGGACAGCAAAAGCTTCAGCTCCACAAAGATCAGGCTCTGAGTATATGATCGACTCACATCTTCCAGGCTTAATATAAAGACCCGAAGTAGCCATATCTACTCTTCTTGCCTGAAGAGCTGGAATCATAGCACCATACATAATAACTTCAGCTTTTAGGTCTGGAACGCCTAATACATTAAGTACCGCACGAGCAACATCAGGCGCAGCGCCAGTAACGTATCCATCTGACTTAATGTCAGAGTAAGGCGGTTCGTTAGCAACGGCTACTGTCGCATAACCTTGCTTCTTAAGTCTTTTTAAAGTCTCAGATTCAGCATAAGAAACTTGCGTGAAACCCAACACTATAAAAAAACATGTAAACAATGAAATAATTTTTTTCATTTTTTTCTCCTTTTTTATGATTGTTTGGAAATTAAAGTTTAACACTATCATTAAGACTAGAATTATTTTTAATTTACAAATATTTGCGTAAATTATGCAATATTTTTAATTTTTCAATTTAATTGTGCGATAATTTAATAATATGAACAATATCAATAAATTAGATAGCTTTGACTTGAAGATACTTAATGCTGTTCAAGTAAATAACAGAGTGACCTCTGCAAAATTAGCTAAAGAAGTTGGGTTATCCTCCTCAGCTTGCCAAAGAAGATTAAATGCAATGCGCAAAGATGGCATTATTGACAAAGATATTTCTGTGCTTAATCGCAATAAGCTTAATAGAAAAATCACAATAATTGTTCAAATACTTAGTGACATTGAAGGCGCTGAGCATGACAAAGAGTTTAAGAAGTCAATGCTGAGTGCACAAGAGGTCATGCAGTGTTACTATGTTACTGGTGATTATGACTACGTCGTGATAGCAACTTTTAATGAAATGGACGATTATGAGGAATTTACAAAGAAATACTTCTTAAAAGATCCTAATATTAAACGCTTTAATTCAATGGTGGTTATGAATAAAGTAAAGGAGAGTTTATCTATTCCACTTAATTGATATTACTTATAAACTTTTTAAGAAATTCCCTTGTCCTTTTCTCTTTTGGATTTGAAAAAATACTCTCAGGCTTTCCAGACTCAACAATCTGACCCCCATCAAAAAATAAAACTCTATCTGCAAATTCTTGAGCAAAGTTCATTTCATGAGTAACTGTAAGCATTGTTGTGTCAGAGTCAGAAGCAAGTTTACGAAGAACTGTTAAAACTTCATCTACAAGCTCTGGATCTAAGGCCGATGTAACTTCATCAAACAACATTATTTTAGGATCCATTGCCAGTGCTCTAGCAATTGCAACACGCTGCTGCTGACCACCTGATAGTTGGTGCGGATATTGATCTTTTTTATCACTTAGTCCTACTAAGCTAAACAACTCCTCAGCTTTCTCTTTAGCTTCAGCATCTGTTTTTTTCTTAATTAAAGTTTGTGGTTGCTGTACATTTTCTATTGCAGTTAAATGTGGAAATAAATTAAATTGTTGAAAGACCATTCCAATGTGATCACGCATTTTGTGTAAATGTGTTTCTGAGGCAGGAATAATTTTTCCATCACTCTTTTCATGCCATAAGTATTCATCATTAACTGAAACAAAACCATCATCAATTGTTTCTAATGTCATCAAAATCCTTAAAATTGTAGTCTTGCCTGAACCACTTGGTCCAATTAGCGCTAATTTCTCACCATCTTTCACTTCCAAGTTAAGGTTTTTTAAAACTTGTAAGTCTCCAAAAGATTTTGATACATTTTCAAACTCTATAATATTTTCCATTGCATTAAATTGAAGTTAGATAATATTCCGACCAAGTTTATACTAATAATTTTAAGATTTTATAATTTAAATGCTTCGAAAATAATTTAATTACTAGATTTTTTCAGCTCAACCAGAGTTGTGTGGCATGTTGGACCTTGGCCTAAAGATGAAGTTCCAACATCTTTAGTGAGTACATTAGGGTTGCCATGCATTTCAATATTCAAATCATAGTTTGGATCAAACCAAGCTCCAGTTGATAAAACAACCACGCCTGGCATTACATTATCAGAAATTTTTGCTCCAGCCAAAACCCGTCCTCTTGCATTGTAAAGCATAACAATATCACCATTATTGATATCTCTTTCTGCGGCATCTTTTGAGTTAATCATTACCGGCTCTTTTCCATGTATTTTGCTCTTTTGACTCATTTCAGCATTATCTAGTTGACTATGAAGTCTATGTGATGGTTGATTTGAAATTAAATGTAGTGGGTATTCGTTAACATTTCCAAGCCATTCATATGGCTCATACCAATATGGGTGAGAATGACAATCTGGAAGTTTAAAGTTTGATATCGTTTCAGATGAGATTTCTATCTTTCCTGAAGGGGTTTGTAGAGGAAATTTAGAGGGATCCTTTCTAAATTTACTAAACATAATTTTTTCAATCCTTGGTGCAGGAACTTCAAAATAGCCCTTTTCCCAGAATTCTTCAAAACTAGGCAAAATTAGATTTTTAGTTTGATAGGTTTTGGTATAGGCCTGACAGCTTTTATCCCAAATAAATTTGATCCAATCCATTTCACTTCTATTTTCAGTAAAAGACTCTAAAAACCCCAGTTTCTTTGCTAATCCAGAGAATATTTCAAAGTCAGTTTTGGAATTTTCAAAGCTTTTCATTGCAGATTTATTCGCTACAATTGTTGGATCTCTAGGATTTAGCATTAGATCATTTCTTTCTAAAGCTGTATTAGCAGGAAAAATAATATCAGCATGAAGGGCCTGAGGATTCCACCAAATTTCATTCACAATTATTGTTTTTGGCTTCTGCCAGGCTTTAACGAGTCGGTTTAGATCTTGATGATGATGAAAGGGATTCCCTCCAGCCCAATAGATTAATTTAATGTCTGGATAAGTTAGTTTCTTACCATCATATACGAACTCTTCTCCAGGGTTTTCTAACATATCTGTGATTCTAGCAACCGGGATAAAGTCCTTTATTTGATTGATTCCTTGAGGCAGACTTTGCCATGGTATTTTGTCATATGAGTCACCAGTACTATTGACACTGGAATACCCAAAACCAAACCCACCTCCTGCTGTACCTATTTGTCCAAGCATAGCAGCTAGTGTTATACCCATCCATAATGGTTGCTCTCCTCGTGAGGCTCGCTGGAGACTCCATGATATGGAAATCATAGTTTTTTTTGAAATTATTTTTTCAGCTAATTCATTAATAGTTTTTACTGGAATATTAGTAATTTGAGATGCCCATTCTGGCGAGCAATCTTGATTATTTTTTTTGCCTAAAACATAATCAGAAAAACTTTCAAAGCCAACCGTGTATTTATTAATAAATTGTTTATCGTATGAATTATTTTTAATCAATATATTTGCAAGAGCCAACATTAAGGCAGTATCAGTATTTGGTCTTATGTTGACTTGTTTTGCATTCAAAAATGCTGGAGCATCATCTGTAAGTGGACTAATATTTATGAACTCTACTCCATTTTTAAAGCATTTAGTTATCCCTTGCTTTGTAACATGTTTGCCAACTCCTCCAGCTGAGACTTTTGAGTTTTTTAATGGCATTCCTCCAAACATCAAAATTAATTCACAGTCTTTAGAAAGCGCCTCCCAAGAGGTGTGTTCATCTAATGTTGAGTATAAGTCTAAGCCAATTATGTGAGGCAAAAGGGTTTGTGCTGCAGCATATGAATAACTCTGAAATGAAGAGCTAAAGCCACCAAATAAATTAAAAAAACGATTGACTTGGCTCTTGGCATGATGGAATCGTCCAGCACTTGCCCATCCGTAAGAGCCTGCGAAAATGGCTGAATTTCCAAAAGTCCTTTTAGTCTCAAGTAATTCTTTTGATGCAAGCTCAAATGCCTCATCCCAGCTTATTGGAATAAATTCATCACGTCCTCTTTTTCCATCAGCTTCGCAGTTATTCTCTAACCATCCTTTTCTAACAAAAGGTTGCTTGATTCTCAGTTCATCATTGGCGGCATCTGCCAAACCCAATCCAAACTCAGTTGGAGAGGAATCTAATTCCCAATTTTCTAGCTTAATCTTATTATTTTCACCTACTGAAAATTTATAAGTTCCCCAATGTGTACTAACAAAATTTGACATCAGATGTGACCAGTTTAAATCAAGAGATAATTTGATTTTAACACTATGAATCTATATTCTAATTTAATATCATTTTCACTATTCAAATTATTTTTTTAGAAGCTTGGCATAATAAAAGCCGTCATAGTTCTTCTCTGGAAGCTTTTGTTTGCCGATTTCTCCCTCCCCCCAAGGGAGTTCAATATCAATATGTTTGGCATCCTTAAAGTTATTTAAAAAGGTTTTGATTTGACGCTCATTTTCATCTTTTAGTATTGAACAGGTTGCATAAACTAATTCGCCGCCTGGCTTAAGCAGGCTCCATAAGTTTTCTAGAATTTTTGTTTGAATTGAAGTCGCTTGACTAAGATCTTTTAATTTTCTCAAAAGCTTGATATCTGGATGTCTCCTGATGACACCAGTCCCTGAGCAGGGTGCATCAATTAAAATTTTATCAAAGAGTTTTTTATCCCACCAGTCCTTATTTGTAGCATCTCCCTGAATAACAGTTGCATTTTTTAGTTTCAGTCGATCAATATTTTCATAAACTTTCTCAATTCTAACTTTGTCACTATCCAATGCAATAACTTCTGCCTCTTCACAAAGCTCAGCTATATGAGTTGTTTTTCCTCCTGGTGCACAGCAAGCATCAAGTATGTAATCACCTTTTTTAGGAGAAATGAGAAAAGCAGCTAGTTGAGCAGAGATATCCTGAACATAGCACGATCCATTTTGAAAGTTTGGTAATTTATTAACATTAACTGCATCCTCAATAATTAATCCCTGAGATGAAATATCAGATAATTGACTAAGAATTTCTAGATCTTCAAGTTCTTTTTGGAAATCATGCCTATTAATTGATGGGTGAATTCGAATTGACATTGGTGCCTTTCTATTATTTTCAGAGAATATGTCTTCGTATCTTTCAGGATAATCTTTTTTGATTTTTTTAACTAGCCAGCTTGGATGAGAGTAATGCTTTGATGCATTAATTTCTTTTTGGTCCCTATCAACACCCCTTAAGACGGCGTTAATAAAGCCTTTTGCCCAGGTTTTATCAATAATTTTTGCTACCTCAACAGTTTCATTTATTGCGGCATGTCTGGATATATCTGTATAAATTATTTGATATGCCCCAAGTACCAATAAGCAATGAAGATCAAGATTTTTCTTTTCTAGAGGCTTTTTAATTCGAGGTGTGATAATGTCATTAAGGTGATGATAGAATCTAATCGAGCCAAATGCCAATGACTTTGCAAATGATAAGTCATCCCCATGAATTGGAAAAAGTGATTCAGATAAAGAGCGTTTCTCTAAAGCAACTAAACAAATAGCTTTGAGTGCAACAACCCTGGCGCTATCTTTATTGAGCAATTGTCTGCAAAATTCTATTTAATATATCTTTTGGAGGAAGGTAACCGGGTAAATTCGTTCCATTTTCAAAAAATATTGATGGCGTACCATTTACACCTAATTGCTTTGAAATCGCGAGCTGCTCTGCAACCGGGTTAGGACAATCTGGGCTATCAGGAAGGTATCTTTTGGTTTTATAATTATGCATTGCAACTGCCCTATCTTCTGCACACCATATTTTTTCCATGGAGCGTTGGGCAGTTGGATGAAGCTGCTCTAAAGGAGAGGCTAAGTATTTTACAGTAATACCCAGATCATTCATTTCACTCATATTGGCGTGCAATTTTGCACAATAGGGACAGTCAACATCGGTGAAGACATTGATGACATATTTCTCTTCTTGAGCTTTAAATATTATCTTATCGTTATCACTAATGCTTTCTAAAATATCAAGTTTAATTGAATTAATTCGATTGGTAGAGATGTTAGTTAATAGCTCTAGGTCAGTCACCGCTCCCTGAATTACGTACTTGCCATCTGTTGAAATGTACATTACATCTATAAACGGATCAGTAACGATGACTTCATAAAAACCATCTAATTCTGAAGTACTAATATTCTCAGCTTTCATTTCAGGAAAGAACGGCTTTAGCTTATTAACGACCATGCTAATATCTGCGAATGCGAAGTTAGTTAAAAATATTAAAGTAATAGCAAGAAACTTTTTCATCTCAGAAACTCATGATTAAAGGAGTAAATTTTACAGTTTTTTGGTAGAATACCGACATTATAATTTTTGGAAAAAGATATGGAGTTTTTCGTAACCCATCAAGCTGTTGACCATTATAGTGGTGATTGCTCAGTTGCCTTTGCTTCAAAGGATAAATCAAATGACAATAGAATTATTCAGACTTATTTAGATCTTCATCGATTTGAGCCGAAATTGGGAAATACTTTGATGCTTGGGAAAGTTGAAGGCTATAAATCCAAAAGAGTCCTTGTGGTAGGTATTGGTGAATCTCCATTAAATCGGAAGAATTTTATAAAGGTGCTAAAGTCACTTTCATCAGCTATGAGCAATTCAAAGGTGAAAAATGTTGTCATTCCTTTCATAGAGGTTGAGGATGCTGATGAGGCATGGATTCAGACCTCAACTGGCAGAGTTTTAAAAAATGACAGTTACAAGATTAACAAAGTTGGAGTCAAGGAAGAGCAAAGTGATATTGTTCTTGAAGCGGTTAATCTTTATTCAAAAAATAATGGTGCCACAGAAATTCAAAAAGGAGTGGCTATCGCAAATGGTATGGCGCTTACAAGAGAATTAGGCGATCTGCCGCCGAACATCTGTACGCCAACTTACATTGCTGACAGAGCTAAATCACTGGCAAAAACTTTTGACTTGGAATGTGAAATTCTAGAAGAATCTGATATGGAATCACTCGGAATGAATTCCCTTCTATCAGTCTCAAAAGGCTCTTCGCAGCCTGGAAAATTAATCAGCTTGAAATATTCAAATAACGGTAATGCAGCACCTATTGTTTTGGTAGGAAAAGGAGTAACTTTTGATAGCGGGGGAATTTCTTTGAAGCCTGGTGCAGGAATGGATGAAATGAAGTACGATATGTGTGGTGCAGCCTCTGTCCTGGGAACTATGAGTGCAATTGCAGAAATGAATCTTAAAGTGAATTTAATTGTGGTTGTTCCTGCAGTGGAAAATATGCCTGCCCACAATGCATCTAGACCTGGCGATGTTGTCAAAAGTATGTCTGGACAAACAATTGAAATCCTAAATACAGATGCCGAGGGTAGACTCATTTTGTGTGATGCATTAACTTATTGTGAAAAATATAAACCTAAAACAGTCATTGATATTGCTACACTAACAGGTGCAGTTATTATTGCGTTAGGTAAGCACCACTCAGGTGTTATGTCAAATGATCAAAGTCTTGCAGATGCCTTAAAAATTTCTGGCGAATCTGCTCAAGACACGGTTTGGCAACTTCCACTTGATGAGGAATACGATGACTTACTTAAATCAAATTTTGCAGACATGGCAAATATAGGGGGTAGAGAGGCTGGAACAGTTACGGCAGCTTGCTTTCTAGCCCGTTACACTAAAAAATATTCTTGGGCACACATAGATATTGCAGGGACTGCATGGCTTGGGGGTTCAAAAAAAGGTGCTACTGGGAGGCCTGTTCCTCTCCTAACTCAATACATTATGGATCAAGCTTAAGGAATAACTTATGTCAAGCTATAAAGAGGTAGAGATCAATAAGGCTGCCAACATTTACTTCGATGGAAAGGTTACTAGCAGAGTTATAAAGTTTAATGATGGAAGTATTAAGACTCTCGGAATTATGATGCCAGGTGAATTCGAATTTTCGACTGAAAAGCATGAGTTGATGGAGATTTTAGCAGGAGAGCTAAGTGTTTTGCTTCCAGGAAGTGATCATTGGCAAACTGTTCAAGGTGGAGAATCATTTGAGGTTCCAGCCCAAAGCATTTTTAAGTTAGAAGTGAAATCAGTTGTTGATTATTGCTGCTCATATTCCTAACTTTGTGATCATCAAAGTGATCATATAGGATATGGATTCAATTGCATTCATCAATGGTCAAGAGCAATCCAGAATAAGTATTTCAAACCGTAATTTTCAATATGGCGACGGCTTATTTGAGACTTGTGTTGTAAAAGATAATCAAATTTTATTTTGGGAAAAACATCTCTCGAGACTTAATGAAGGTTGTAAAAAGCTCAAAATACAAAATATTGATAAATCGATTTGGTTAAAGGATATCAAAAAAGCGCTTAGCCTAACTCCAAAAAAAAATTGTGTCGTTAAATTAATTCTCTCAAGGGGGGACTCTCAAAGAGGTTACGGCTATCCTGATGACATTTTGCCAGTCAGGGTTGTAATTGTTTCCGAGTTGAAAAATGCCAAGGCAAAAAAATCATTTTCCCTTGAGTATGCCCAAAGTGGATACCATTCAAATCCAATTCTAGCCGGCATTAAACATTGTAATAGAATTGAACAGGTTTTGGCTCGGGCAACACTGACAAGGGATGAGGCAATCATGTTGGACGAAAATCAAAATATCATATCCGTCACTCAAGGAAATATCTATTTTATCTCGGGCAAAAAATTAGTGACTCCAAGGCTAGATAGATGTGGTGTGATCGGTAGTCGGCGATCCCTTATTTTAGAGCTAGCAAAATCAATGCAACTGAATGT
>CALKDH010000045.1 GCA_938086805.1 uncultured PS1 clade bacterium
ATATCGCCTCGAGAAATAGATGATACTCTCTACAAGCACAATGCGGTTTTAGAGGCTTGCACGTTTGGTATAGAGGATGACAATTACGGTGAAGAAATATCAGCTTGTGTTTACCTCAAGGACAATCTTGTTGTTAATGAAGAAGAGCTTTTAGATTTGTGCAAAGCAGATCTTGGTGAATACAAAACTCCCAGGCAAATCATTTTTGTAGATGAGCCTCTTCCTAAAGGTCCATCTGGAAAAATTCAAAGACTTAAAATTGCAAGTCAATTCAGTCAAACATAAATCAACAATCTAGTTCGATCTCAAGATATCAAAGAATTTAGATTTTCGGGTAAACTATGTTTATCATAAAAGAGGTACATTGATGGCACTACTACAAGATTTAGCAAACAAGGCCAAAACTAAAAATTCTCGAATCTTATTACCAGAATGGACCGATCCAAGAGTCATAGAAGCGTCAAGACTAATTACCGATCAGAATTTAGCTCAAATCGTTCTTTTTGATGAGAATGCTGCATCTTCATTAGGTGTCAGCTCAATTAACCTCAAAAACGAAGATTTAAGGCTCGAATATGCACAAACATTATTTGAACTTAGAAAACACAAAGGTGTCACCCTTGAGTCTGCATTAGAAATGCTTTCTAGTCCAAGCGTAAGCGCTATGGTTGCACTTCATAGATCTGAGGTTGATGGTGTTGTTACAGGAGCAATCACTCCCAGCCAGGAGGTTTTAAGTAGCGCCCTAAGGATTATTGGGGTTTCTCAGGAAAGTAGCCTTGTTTCTAGTTTGTTTTTAATGGTGTTTGACGAAAACCATAAAAATTATGGCGAAAACTTAATTTTTACAGATTGTGCTATGAATATATCACCTAGTGCTGATGAGCTAGCTGAAATTGCTTGCAGTGCCTATGAAACAGCTCAATCTTTTTTAGATGAAGATCCAAAGCTTGCTATGCTCTCTTTTTCTACCAATCAGAGTGCCAAACATAGCGAAGTAGATAAAGTCAGGCAGGCAACTGAAATTGTTAAATCTAGACTTCCAAATGCAAAGGTTATTGGAAACGTTCAGCTGGATGCAGCACTTGATTCAGATGTGTTGAAGATTAAAGACCCAGAGTCTACTTTTGTACCGCCGGCAAATGTCTTTGTCTTTCCTAATCTTGATTCAGGTAATATTGGGTACAAGCTTGTTCAGCGATTCTCAGGAGCTACAGCAGTAGGTCCAATTCTTCAGGGACTATCCAAGCCAGTTAATGACTTATCAAGGGGGTGCAGCGTAGATGAGATAGTTAATACGGTTGTTGTAACGGCAAATCAGGTTAAGTAAGCTTACATTCCAATATAGTTTGGACCACCTCCGCCTTCAGGCGGTGTCCAGTTAATATTTTGAGATGGATCTTTGATATCGCAAGTCTTACAGTGGAGACAATTTTGAGCATTGATTTGAAAGTATTCTTCACCTTCTTTATCAATAATCTCGTAAACTCCAGCGGGGCAATACCTCTGGGCAGGCTCATCAAATAGCTCTTTGTTCCGAGTCAGTGGGATTGATGGATCGGTCAACTTAAGATGCACGGGTTGATCTTCTTCATGGTTAGTCCCTGACAGGAATAAAGATGAAGTAATATCAAAACTTAGGACATTATCAGGGGCAGGGTACTCTTTTGCATAAAGAGGGTTATTAAGATTCAAAGAGTCACAATCTTTTTGCTCATCTTTAATGGTAAATGGCAATGCATTTCTAAAGATATTGGACTCTATGAAGTTGTATGCCGCTCCCAAATAAAATCCAAACTTGTGCATTGCAGCACTAAAGTTTCTTGACTTGTAGAGCTCCTGATAAAGAGAGCTGCCTTTGAATAAATCATCAAAATCACAGATTTCTTCATTAAGAATTTTGTGAATATATTCTGCAGCAAGAATTCCAGACTGTAGGGCACAATGACTACCCTTAATCTTACTAGGATTGAGTGTTCCTGCATCACAACCAACAATCATCCCACCATTAAAGTCCATCTTAACCAAAGAGTTAATGCCTCCTTTTGTGATGGCTCGAGCTCCATATGAAACACGCTTTCCTGATTCTAAAAACTCTTTAATTTTTGGATGCCTCTTAAACTGTTGAAATTCTTGAAATGGGCTATGACTTGGGTTGGTATAGTTAAGGTCAACAATCAGACCTACTGCAACTTTTTTATTGTCAAAATGATAGAGAAAGCCTCCACCCGTTGTTCCTTCATTGAGTGGCCAGCCCATGGTGTGGACTACATCTCCAGGGCTATGATTATCATTCTCCACTTCCCAAATTTCTTTAAAGCCAATAGCAAAGTGTTGGGGCGTTTTTCCTTCATCAAGATTAAACTCCCGGATTAACTGCTTGCCTAGATGACCTCTAGCACCCTCTGCAAAAATAGTTTGCTTAGCAAGAATATCCATTCCTGGGGTGAAAGTACCTTTTTGGTTACCTTCTTTATCAATGCCCATATCACCTGTCGATATTCCAATAACTCGACCACTCTCATCTTTTAAATAGTTTTGTGCTGGAAAGCCTGGAAAAATATCAACACCCAGTTCCATCGCTTTCTCAGAAATCCATTGGCAGAGCTCACCTAAAGAAATAATATAATTTCCTTTATTATGAAGGCTTTTAGGCATAAGCCATGAGGGGACTTTAATGCTTTTATTCTCACCTGTTAGCCAGAAAAGATCATCTTTTGCAACTGGAGTTTTGAGTGAGGGGCAATCCTTAGCATCTTCTGGAAAAAGATCAAAGAGTGTTTTGGGCTCAAAAACAGCACCAGAGAGAATATGTGAGCCAATTTCAGACCCTTTTTCAAGAAGACAAACCGAGAGATTAGGGTTTAATTGTTTAAGCTTACAGGCTGAAGCAAGTCCCGAAGGACCCCCTCCAACTATCACTACATCATATTCAATCGATTCTCTTTCCATCTAGTACTATTTTATACCTGATATGCATTAAGCTCATTAAGAGCATCAAATAAGTCTACCTGCCAAACCAAATCAGCCATTCTAGACATTGGCGCATCAGGGTCATTATTTATCACCACAATGACCTGAGAGTCTTTCATGCCTGCAAGGTGTTGTATTGCTCCTGATATGCCTACTGCAAGATAGAGTTTCGGGGCAACCACTTTACCTGTTTGACCAACTTGATAATCGTTCGAAATAAAGCCAGCATCAACAGCAGCTCTTGAGGCGCCAATGGCAGCATCGAGCTTGTCTGCTAACTGTTCAATTAAAGCAAAGTTTTCTTTTGAACCTAGTCCTCGTCCACCTGAGACAATTCTCTCTGCAGTTGTAAGTTCTGGACGCTCAGATACAGACTCTTGTAATGAAATAAACTCAGAATTTGCACTTGGCATAGAAGCTGAAATTGTCTCTACAGATGCTGAACCACCATCTCCTGAGTGCTCAAAAGCTGTAGCCCTAACGGTCATTACAATTGTTTCATCAGATGTTTCAACGGTTGCCATAACGTTTCCAGCATAGAGCGGACGAACAAAAGTATTTTTTGATTTAATTTCGCAAACATCAGAAATAGGCTGAACGTCTAGAAGGGCACCGACTCGCGGCAAAATATTCTTACTAAAAGTAGAAGAACCTGCCACTAAGAAGCTGTAATCATTCATTACATCTGCGATAAGTCTACTTGCCACTTCGACGTTGGCATGTTCAAGTGCATCATCTACAATCATCTTGACCGTATTAATGCCTGCAAGCGCTGACACAGAAGATGCGTTTGAGGCATCATTTGTAAGAACTAGTGCATCAAGACTGTCTGAGAGGTTCAAGGCAGCTGTAATTGCAGCTCGAGTATTTGCGCTTACATCTGAGCCATTTAGTTCGATTAATATGAGTGCTGACATTATAGAACTCCCATTTGATTTAATTCTGTAAAAAGCTCTTCAGCAGAGCTAACTTGCTTTGAAGCTCTATCTTTGGTTCCAGACTCCTCAACACTTAAAATTTTAATTCGAGGAGATGTATCAATACCAAGGCTCGATAATTCAATTGTTTCCAAAGGTTTAGATCTTGCTTTCATAATATTTGGTAGGGATGCATACCTTGGTTCATTTAGACGGAGATCAACAGTGACAATTGCAGGCAAGTTAAGTTTTCTAGTTTCAATACCTGAGTCAATTTCACGACCAATTTCAACACTGCTTGCATCATCACTCAAATCAAATTTTGAGATAAAGGTGCCAAGTGAATAGTCAATTAATCCTGATAACATCTGCCCAGTTTGATTATTGTCATTATCAACAGCTTGTTTGCCCATAATCACTAGCTCAGCTTCTTCACGCTTGATTATGTTTGCCAGAATTTTAGCGACATGAAGTGGTTGAAGGTCAAGCTCAGAGTCAGTCTTTATGAATATTGCACGATCTACACCCATAGCTAAAGCTGTTCTGAGTGTATCTACTGTTTTATCTGTTCCAATACTGACTGCGATAGTTTCAGATGCTGAGCCACTCTCTTTGAGTGTTAGAGCCTCTTCAACTGCAATTTCACAAAACGGATTCATTGCCATCTTGGCATTGGTCAGGTCGACTTGTTGAGTTTGTTTATTAACTCTTGCTTGAGTGTATGGATCAAGAACTCTTTTAACTGGGATGATTATTTTCATATTAGACTCAAAAATTCATTACAAAACCCGCGAATAATACCATATTAAAAACTTTTGTCTAGAACTTGAAAACACTATTTTTAAAGGCAATTTATTCATACGTTAATGATTTGATATTTATTGGTTATTTTAAATTTATTGGGAATCTTAGTTTTGCTTCTGCACCTTGCTGAATAAAGCGATTTTGAAGACTTACTTCTCCTCCATGGAGTTTCATAATCTTACGAACAAATCTTAATCCAAGCCCATTACCTCTGACTCCAGTATCAGGTCTAGACACTGAGAAGAATCGTGTAAATAACTTGTTAATGACTTGAGGGGGTATTCCTGGACCGTCATCTAAAACAATAATTGAAATAGCTGCATTGGTTTGAGAGGCTTTGATGGTAATAGTCCCAGAGGATGGGCTAAAGTCTAAAGCATTGTTAATAATATTACCGATAGCCTGCTCAAGTAGAATTTTTTCAGCTTTGAGAGATGCATTCGAATTAATCTGAATATCAATTTTTAGACCTTTATCAAGGATAGTTTTTTCTCGACTTGGCGCCTTAAGAACCGTTTGAATAACCTCCTTGATTTTCAAAGTTTCTACATTTTTTAGTGCCTCACGCCGCTCAATTCTTGACAAGTCTAGGAGTCTATTTACCAACAAATCCATATGCTTATTAGATTCAAGAATGTTTTCAACAAAGCGCTTCCTTTGTTTATCTGTCATTGGGCTTAAAAGATTCTCAGCAGTTAGCTGTATTCCTGTTATGGGAGTTCTTAGCTCATGTGCAAGTGTATCAATATATTGTTCTACATCGTCCTTGAGCTCAACATCCGCACGAGCATCTCTAATGGTTCTGGCAAGCTTATTGAACTGATTATTTAAATCTGGCATTAGCACATCTTCACCACTAAAGAGATTCGAAGTATATTTCTGAACCCTATTGATGTTTCTGGATATACGATAACTACCTAGAAATCCAAAAAGTAATGCAATCACAAAAATATAAAAAATAAACCTCAGAAGGTAATTCTCACCCATCAGGTCGATTAAAGGAGCCACGACTACGACTGCCCCTAAGATTTCCCCTCTGTCTCCATAAATTGGGTTGGATGCATTGAGATACCTTGATTGAAGGAAATATTCAATTATTGCTCCTCTTGCTTTTCTTGGTCCTCTAGACTCTTCAACAATAATGTTGGTTGTGTCTGATATGCCGCTTAGAGCAGAGCCAACCTCATTAATCTCACGCATGTCTGTACCCAAGGTGAGTCCTCTTGAATCTAATACTAGAAGACCATCCTTGTCGGTCACGTAGATAGCTAAATTTTCTAGCTTTTGTGGAGTATTCTTATCAATTGTATTTCTCTGAGATCTGAGATAGTTAACAATGAGAGTTTCAAAAGTCTCAAGATCAATTTCACCATCTTTATTATTCTGAGAGGCAACTCTGCTCATAAGGCTAGAGACCTCAACCATTACTGATTTTGCCGATTCAATCGTTGTTCTTTGAGCAAAAACCCATAGCAGGCTTGAACTTACAATGAAGTAAAGAAGAAATAGCTTTGTACCAATATTGAGCCTAAAGCGCTTCATTCAATAAGGCTATATCCTATGCCACGATGGGTTTCGATATACTCATTGTCTTCATCTAACTCGTGAAGGCGCTTACGTATTGATCTGATATGAGTATTAATGGTTTTAATATCTGAACCATGGGGCCTATCCCAAATAATACTCATTAGATATTCTCTCGAGTGAACCCGATTTGGATTTTTGACTAGATGCGAGAGTATTTTAAATTCTGCAGGTGTTAGAGTTAACTCTTGATTTAAAAATACAACACGCTGCATGGCATGATTGATACTAAATTTAGAGTCTCCGCTCTTTACCTCTGGCTTGACCATTCTGAGCTGAGCACGAACATGTGCAACGACCAGCCTTGGACTTAGAGGTTTTGTAACATAGGCATTCGCACCTAATCCTTCCAACCCAAGGACTTGATCTGACTCATCATCTCTTGCAGAGATAATGATTACTGGTATGTTTGATTTTTCTCTAACTTTCCTAAGCAAATCAAAGCCACTCATATCGGGCAGACCAACATCCAGCAAAATGAGATCAACTTCATTATCCTTGTGGTACTCAATCGCATCCTTTCCGTTATCAAACCATTTGCAATTGAATGAATCTTTTTCTAGGATAAAACAAATACTTTCTGCGATTGTTTTATCGTCTTCTACTATCAGAATTGTTTGCATAATAAGTGTTTAATACTGTAATAAAAATTGCATTGTAAATCAAAACTTTACAAAAGAAAGAATCTTCATTAAGTCTTCATCAAAAATCCATATAGAAAACATTTGACTATTCAAAATGCAGCCTATTATGTACACATT
>CALKDH010000046.1 GCA_938086805.1 uncultured PS1 clade bacterium
AAAATGACTCAAGATATTGGCGACTGGGCTCTTTACTTATCAGACGAAAAAAATAAGGACTATTTTGGCTCTTTACTATCATTTCTTAATTCCAGAGTTGATTATGAAATTTTCCCTCCTCGGGGAACCTGGTTTAAGGCCTTTGAATACTCAAGTTTTAGGGCTACAAGGGTTGTCATTCTTGGACAAGATCCATATCATAACGAGGGTCAGGCAGAAGGGTTAAGCTTTTCAGTTCCAATGGGAATAGCTGTTCCACCGTCACTTAGAAATATTTATAAGGAGCTTGATCAAGATGATGTCGACTTTGATAATCCAGGACATGGTCACCTGGAAAATTGGGCTAGACAAGGAGTTTTACTCCTCAATAGCGTCCTTACAGTAGAAAAGAATTCTCCAGCTTCCCATGCTAATCAAGGTTGGGAGATCTTTACAGATCAGGTTATCACTCTACTAAACGACAAAAAAGATAATTTAGTGTTTTTACTCTGGGGTGCTTATGCAAATAAAAAATCAGTATTAATTGATAGTAATAAGCATTTAATTCTAAGTGCAGCTCACCCTTCCCCATTTTCTGCCCATAAAGGTTTCTTTGGCTGCAAACATTTCTCAAAAACAAATAGCTACCTCAAAGCATCTAATCAGGAATTAATTGATTGGAGCTTACCCATATGAAATTACTGATTGATGACGCAGTCTGGGGCTTTGATAAAATTTTTTCTGAATTTGGCGAAGTGTTTACTCTTCCTGGAAGAGAAATAAGAAGAGAAAGTCTAAAGGATTTTGATGCATTAATAGTCAGATCTAGAACTAGAGTCGATGAAAAGCTATTGAGAGGCTCTAAAATAAAGTTTGTTGGCTCTACCGTTGCAGGACTTGATCATATAGACCAAGGCTATCTTAACGATCAAAAAATAGTTTTTGCATCTGCTCAAGGCTGCAATGCCAACGCTGTTTCAGAGTATGTAATCAGTGCAATCGCAAATTTATCGAATGACTTTAACTTCAAATTAGCTGACAAGACTCTTGGAATTATTGGCGTAGGCAATGTAGGAAGGAGGCTTGACTTCAAAGCAAAGCAACTTGAAATGAAAACGCTTTTAAATGACCCACCTCGAGAGGCTCTAGAGGGAAGTGATAATTTTACTTCTCTAGAAAAAGCTCTTAGTGCTGACATAGTGACGTTTCATACTCCTTTGACTTACTCGGGTCCACATCCTACTTACAAACTTTTAGATAGTCACAATTTCAAACATATTAATAAAGATGCAATAGTCATCAATGCTGCAAGGGGAGGAATCATTAATGAAATGGCCTGGGAAACAACCCAAACAAAAGCAAACATAATTGACTGTTGGGAAAATGAACCCAATATTAACTTAAATCTTCAAAAATCAGCTTACTGGGCAACGCCTCATATTGCAGGGCATTCTATTGATGCTAAATTTATGGGCAGCTTCATGGTCTATAAAGATCTCTGCAAATATATCAAAAAGCCACTGAATGAGAACATCGAGCATCTGATCAACCCAGAATTAAGAATCATCAGAGAGAATAATCTTCACGAGACTCTTAATTCAATTTACCCATTCCAAGCTGATGATAAAGCAATTCAAGATATATCTAATTTTGAAGATTACAGAAGAAATTATCCTGAACGCTATGAATGGAGGCACTTTGAGACTGAATACAAATTACCAAAAGCTATCTAAACTTTTTTAATGTGTGATTTATAAGTATCAAAAGGTACAAAAGAAAATCGCTTAATTCTTAAAAGGTCTTTAGACTCTTTGTCCAACAAATTAAGTGCACTATTAAGTACTCT
This sequence comes from uncultured PS1 clade bacterium, assembly GCA_938086805.1. Classification (GTDB taxonomy): domain Bacteria; phylum Pseudomonadota; class Gammaproteobacteria; order PS1; family Pseudothioglobaceae; genus Pseudothioglobus. Next base: position 1,826 of record CALKDH010000046.1, read on the forward strand.
GATTAAACTCCTTGAAGAGCATAATGGACTATCTTTATGGGTAACCAAAGGGGGAGCAGGAGAAATAATTGAGCGCCCTATTATCCTTAACTCATCCCCAATTTCAGGCTCAGCTCTCTTTATATTTTTATAACTTATTGCATCGATACAAGCAATATCAACTTCATTATTGATAATTTTTTGAATACTGTTTTTATGAGAGCCAGTAGTGACAATTTTTTTGTAAAAGTTATCAAAAACACCAAGCTTTTTTGTAACCTCAATCTCACTTCGAAAAACATTACAGCCGCTTTGTGAGTCATAGCTACTTATTGCGGCAACTAGCCCCTTAGATTCTGACAAGGATTTAATTTGGCTTTTTTTAGAAACCATAAAGTAACTAAAGTAGTTTGGCCCTTCAAGCCCCTCAAGATCAAAATGAGGAGTACAAATTGGAATTAATTTGTTTTGAAATTGACTAACCAACGGCAAACCACAGATATGACTAATTCGGGTCTGACTTGATACAATGTCATTTTCCTCAATACTGTTCAAAAAATGAATTGGGAGCCTTAGACCAGGACTTAATTTTCCAGTAATAAGAAAAAGGTCTTGCCATGCTCTCTCAAGGTCATCATTAGTTGAGTACATTCCAATACCTATATATTCTTTTTCCATAACTCAGTTAATAGGCTGGATGTTTTGGTTTATCAACAGGCTTAAATAGATATTTTTTAAACCAAGTAAAGTAACTTTTTTCTAAGAAAAAACCATTGGATTGTTTATATTTTTCTGAATTAGATTTGTATTCTCCTGGTATTTGGTGCCAGCTCATATTAGGATTTTTATGATGCACAAAATGGAAATTATTGTTTAAAAATAAAATTCTCATTGGTAAAGAGGTGCGCATTATTATCGAGCGGTGATTTGGGTTAGAGCTAGGACGGTGCTCATAAAAACTTCTTAACATTGTCAATGCTTGTGCCAAGTAAGCGCATCCAATATAAACTAAAAAGTGAATATTAAAAAAGGACCAAATAAAATATAAAAGCATCACTACAAAGACCTCATGAGAAAACCAAATTAGAAAATTGACTGAAAAAACTTTTTTAAAACTCTTCAAAAACTCTTTTTTAAGTGCAATGAAATACCAAAGAGGTCCGAGTGTTAATCTTCCTAACAAAGTCATATTAAATTCTGCAAGTTTTTGTCGATAACCTCCTAATAAATCCCATTCATCCTTACTAATAAAATAGCTTTCTGGATCAACACTTGGAATTGTTAAATTTATATCCTCGTGATGCTTGAGGTGTGAGCTTTTGTAAATCAAATAAGGTGACCAAAGAGCTAGTGATGGGTATGCCAATAAATCATTAAATCCTTGATATCTTGTAGGGTGGCCATGAAGAATTTCATGCTGAACAGATCCATGGAACGTTAAGATGAGAATTAGAAAAAGATGGGAGAACGGAATATTAGAAAAATTACTCAGCACTGCCCACCATAGAAAATAAACTGAAAAGATGATAAGCCATGTGGGAAATTCAGTTTTTATATATGTTTTGTTATTTTTCATCAGACCAAAGAGCTCATATACTTAGCTAACATCGATAAGGAAGTGATAACTATTAGTACTCTAATCAATTTTGGATTAGCCCTCAGTAAGTAATGCGTTCCCATAAAAGATCCAATCAATTGTCCCAGCATCATAATCAAACCTACAACAAAGGCGATGTGTCCAAATATAAAGAAAACTATAAAACCTGCCAGATTAGATGCAAAGTTAAGTGGCTTTGCCAATATTGTGGCTTGAATAATTTCAAGTTTTTTAAGCATCACGCCCGTCATAACAAAAAATGAGCCGGCTCCCGGGCCAAACATCCCATCATAAAATCCCACGCCTGGAACAGCATATGATTCAAATCTCTTGTCAGACTTGGAGCTAGAACTAATTGCTTTAGGTTTCGGAGAAACAATAAAGTAAATTGCAATAAAAACAAGAACGACCGGAATTACAAACGAAAGAACCTCGGTATCAACAAACTGAACAATGATGCCACCTAGGACCGAACCAATGAAAGATGCGATCATTAATTTTTTAACCATTTGCCAGTCTAACTTTTTTTTACGAAATAATAAAAAGGTGGCAATGCCTGTACCCATGCTGCCTTGCAACTTATTCGTTCCAAGGACATAAATGGGAGGAATACCGCTCAGTAAAAGTGCTGGGACTGCAAGCAACCCTCCTCCTCCAACAAGTGTATCAAGAAATCCAGCTATCAGCCCAACAAAGAATAAAAACACAAGAATCTCTGTTGTCAAGTTTGCAATATCCATTTATATTATTATCTGCAGAGAGTGGGAAACCAGTCCTCTCTGAGACGCTCTCCATTTTGTTGATTTATATCGGGAAAGCTTGGTGAAGTCCTTCCTGGGCGCTCATTATAAACAACATCATCCCCCAGCAACCTAAAGGATAGAGTTCTACTCATCTTTTTTTCTAGATTTGCATTTGCAGAATGAATCGTCTTGAAATTGAACGCAACAACATCGCCAGGCTCTGTCTCCCATTCTTTTATTTCATATGCTTCAATGTCTGGCATATCCATAAATACCTCACTATCATCATAAAAACTCTCATTATTAGCCCAGCTAGTTGGTCTTATTTCTCTGTCTAAAAGATGACTTCCAGCAAGAGATCTCAATGAAACATTTTTGTGTCTTGACTCTAAAGGCAGCCAAAAACTTACGGTTTGATGGCCAGAAACGCAGTAGTAAGGCATGTCCTGATGCCATGGGGTAGGCACTCCAGAGTTTGCTTCTTTATAAAAAAAATGGTCATGAAAAAACTGCACAGATCTGGACTCCATCAAATTGGAGGCTATCGCGGCTAGAGAAGAATTAAAGACAAAATCCGTATATTCAGGAATACGCTTCCAATTGCAAAAATCTTCTAAGAATTGGCCCTGGTGTTTTTCATTTTGGTGAACCAACGATCGATCACTTGGGTTTTTGAGATGAAAATCAGCACCATTAGCTAATATATCAATCCACTCTTTGAAAAACCCTCGAAGAATAACAACGCCATCCTCTCTAAAGCTTTGAATATCAGATTGTTTGATTAATAGTGCCATTACCCTAAAGTGGTTTTTTATCCAAATTTGACATAGCTTAGATAATAACTAAATTCTCAAACCAAAAAGATACATTTTATAATTTATACTCTCTTAAAGAACAATTAAAAACATCTGTATTATTAACCTAATTTTTACTTTACCATCCCCCAATGAAGCTAATTTCAGACGCCTTTACTATCAAAAAAATTCCCAAAGTGTTCTGGAGCTCTGAAGACTCTTATAACTTAAAACCAAAGCCCTTAACCTTCATCTTTCTAGTTTTTGGTTTATTTTTGTTTGGATTGGGAGAGAGTCTTCTCATAACTAGTGGTGCTGGTGTTGGGCCCTATACTGTTCTTGCACAAGGAATTTCAAACCTTACTAATTGGTCCTTGGGGCTTTCTACATTTGTGATCAGTATTTTTGTTCTTATGTTGTGGATACCGTTGAAACAAAAGCCTGGAATAGGAACAATATTAAATGCTTTTATTATTGCTCTGACAATTGAGTTTTCAGTTTATTTTTTGCCATATCCTGAGCTCTACCCACTTAAGGTATTGCAAGTAGTTATTGGGGTCTTGACTATTGGGATTGGGAGTGGCTTCTATTTAATTTGTAATCTTGGAGCTGGCCCTAGGGACGGCCTGATGATTGGACTACAAAAGGTCACCAATATGCCAATTTATTCTATTCGAACTACAATTGAGATTAGTGTGGTTGTTTTAGGTTCAATATGTCTCTTGAATAATTTAGATAAACTATTAGGAGAAGTTGTTGGACTTGGAACAGTTATATTTGCTCTAGGAATTGGACCTTCAGTTGCTCTAGGCATTACAATTGTCGGAAAACTCTCTAAAGAGGCCTAACTATTCAAAAAAATGATTAGGTAACATAATTTCTTACCTTAAAATTTGATGAGTCCCACTCATTAGATTGCATAATTTTTTTAAGGTGCATGATTGCATTCCAAACATCTTCATACCTCATATAAAGAGGTGAAATTCCAAACCTCAAAATATTGGGCTCACGATAATCACCAATAACTCCTCTTGAGATTAGTGACTGCATAATTGGGTAGGCATTTTCATGCATATATGAAATCTGACTGCCTCTATGATTTGCATCATCTGGAGAAAATAATTTAAACCCAAATTCGTCACACTCTTGGTTAATCAGCTCAATAAATACCTCAGAGAGATGAATACTTTTTTCTCGAACTTGTTCCATAGATATGCCATCAAAAACATTAACACCGCACTCTACTGCCTTATAGGCAAGAATCGATGGTGTTCCACAAATAAATTTATTAATATTATTTGCAGGTTCGTATTTACTTTCAAACGCAAATGGATCAATATGTCCAAGCCAACCTGATAGTGGCTGTGTTACTTTCTCAATTAAATCACTATGAACATATAAAAATCCTGGCGCTCCTGGGCCACCATTGAGGTGCTTATAGGTGCAGCCAACTGCAAAATCCACTCCGATATTATGTAAATCCATTGGCATCACACCAACACTATGACTAAGATCCCAAACAACTAGTGCTCCTTTATTGTGAGCATAATCAGTAATTTTTTTCATATCACTAATTCGACCAGTCTTATAATTAATATGAGAAAGCATTACTACTGCAGTTGATGAATCTATGTATTTTTCAATATCATTTTCATCATCTTCAATTAATACACACTCATACTGATTATTTGACATTCGATTTACACCTTCAAGAATGTAGAGGTCAGATGGAAAATTTGTTGATTCGCTTAAAATTTTTTTTCTATTTTCATTTAATTTTAAAGCGGAAGTAAGTACTTTAAATAAATTAATGGAAGTGCTATCAACTACTATAACTTCTCCAGCCTTACCTCCAAGAAGTGGAGCAATTTTGTTACCCAGTATTTGAGGCAAGTTAATCCAATCAGCCTTGTTCCAACTATTGATTAAGTCGCTACCCCACTCCTCATTAATTGTTTTATTGAGATGATTAAGAGTTGTTTTTGGGACAGGGCCCAATGAGTTTCCATCAAAATAAATTGTATTTTTTGGAAGATTAAACGCCTCTCGATATTTTGAGAGTGGGTCTTGCTGATCTAGATTCTTTATATCTTCAAGTTTCAGTGTTTTCATTAAGACTTAATTGTTGAATTATCGTTAAAATTATAGTCTATATAAAAAAAATCAAAGATCATTCAGCAGGCCCCAAAAGCGATAAAATTAACTGATGGATAAAATTATTGTTCAAACTGAGGACTTTGACCTAGCTTCTGAAGTTGAGTTAATCAAGTCAACTAACTCCAGCATAGGGGCAGTAGTAAGCTTTATTGGAACCGTTCGAGATTTGACAAGCGAATCTCTTGTCTCCTTAACCTTGGAGCACTATCCAGGGATGACAGAAAAATCACTTAGATCAATTGCTGAAAAAGCAAGAAAAAAATGGGAAATTGAATCTGTTACAATTATTCATCGCGTTGGGACTCTTGGCATTGGTGATCAAATAGTTTTAGTTATTACTTCAAGCAAACATCGACAAGCTGCTTTTGATTCCTGCAACTACATCATGGATTTCTTAAAAACGGATGCCCCATTCTGGAAAAAAGAGGTTTCTGACAAGGAAGAAAAGTGGGTTGGCAAGAGAGAAAGTGATGAAGAACAAAAAAAACGCTGGTGAGCTTAAAAATTCATATCTTCTAGGCTATTAAGATTAGTTAACACCTCCAAGCGATCAGATACATCAACCCTTTCTAAATTCTGTTGGCGATACCAATGAGCCATTTTACGGCCCCCATCTTTTAGAAAAGAATCAAGACTTTTACTCAAGTTTGACCTCATCAAAGCGAATGTTGCATGCATGATTGAGCCATCATGTGCTACACAAATATCTGCATCTTTTTGTTCCATTTTAATGATTAAATCATCGATAAGCTTGGAATCAACTAGGGGGCTATCGCATGGAAGAACGAGGAGATACTTAGTTGAACAAACCTTTAGCGCTTTTGAAATTCCAGCAAGGGGTCCTTGGAAGTTCATTAAATCATCTGAAATGACTTCTCCATAGGTTGAGTAAGAATCAAAACTTCTATTCGCACTAATATATATCTTGTGAACTCTTGAATCTATAACACTTATAAGATGAGCTACCAAAGGTAGCCCCCGAAATTCCACCAAACCCTTGTCCACTCCATTCATTCTTAGTCCTTGACCACCTGCCAAGATAACTGATGAAATCTCACGTTTTAAAATTTTTTTCAATTAATTAATGTCCTTTTTTCAAGTTATTAGTAATTTGGAAATTTTCTTGCAATTGTATAATACACCGTATAGATAAAAAAAAATTGGAACATCATGAATGATCAATCAAACAAATCGAGCTCTCCAATGTTCAGCGATTCTCTCATGAGTGCTGATGATGCGCTCGAATTTTTAATTGATTCAGCTCTGGTTTCAGAGCATACTGAAATTACATCATTAGATGACTCAGTTGGAAGAATACTGTCTGAAGACATTCACTCTAAAATTAATGTGCCAGGATTCGATAATAGTGCAATGGATGGATATACAATTGC
>CALKDH010000047.1 GCA_938086805.1 uncultured PS1 clade bacterium
GATTGCGTCATCTGCATCGCTTGAATCAGAGTTATCTATAGCAAAACATGAAAGATGAGTTAAGTCTTTTCTATCTTTAATGTTTTCACTAAATTCTAAATCTTCATCTGGATAGATTTTATGTCTCTGTGGATATGGATTATTAAATTCTGACCAATACTTGATTTTTATCAAAAGTCGATGCGCGTTTTCTGGAGTGTTTTCAATTGACAGGGCACTCATTGCCTTTGAGTGTTTCGATTGGTTATAGGCAACTTGTTCTATTTCATGAATCCACTTAATATCACTATCCTCATAACAATCTTTTGCTAAATTATCAAGACATCTTTGAAGGCTTTCTTCCTGCAAAGCTTTCTCTTGTCTACTTAATTTGATAGCTTGAATTTGATCTAAAGGTCTTAAGGCTAAAACATTTTTATTCCAATAAAAATAAAGCCCATCTTCAGACATGAGGTATACAAACCAAGCATTTTGAGTTGTGAAGTCATCAAAAAGCCATTCAGTCAGCTCCCTGAGTGATATAGAAGCAACATCCAAGTCGTTTAATATTGAAGTATCGACCTTAGGACATTTGCTGTGAACTGCTTGATACTCTGGGTGAATGAATCGGAAATCCTTCTCTCTTACTTTTTGACAACTTCCATCTGAAAAACTAATCTCATATTTATGGGTCGTGGAAGAAAGAACCTTAGCAGGCTTTCCTTTGTATGCAACGAGCGCACCTATTATTGACAAAGCTGTTTCCAATTTTATGAAATCAATCTATTCAGGATTGCTATTCGCTATCAGTTTGCTTCTCTTTGATATGCTTACTTAGCATTAATACTGTAATTACTATTAATACTAGAGTTAGACCAAGCGTTCCAAATAATTTAAAATTTACCCAAGCCTCCTCTGAGCTCTGGGCTGAAATGCAAAGACTTTGAAGTTCACTTAGGCTGCAATCATAGTTAGCTAAATCTATTTTTGGATCAATCTGGACTCCACCGTTCAAAAATTCACGTCTTGCACTCAAAGCAATATTGACAAAAAAAGCATTTATGGCTGCAATAATAATAAAGCCAAGACTCCAAAACCAAGTCAGGTTTACCCAAGTCGCTCTAGGCAGCTCAAGCTCCTTACCCATCATCCTCTCAAGCAAAGTCTTACTACCAACATAGTTACTCCCAATAAGAACTGCAGCAAAAATAACATATAAGACACTTACCTTCCACATCACAAATGCAGGATCCCTGAGAATGATACTAATTCCTCCAAATACCACTAGAAGTGCAAAAGTTAGGACCTGAGAAGTCACAAACTTTCCAGTAGTAAATCTTGAATACATAATTTGTACAAATGTTGAGGCAATCATTGCGTAGATTGCTGCATAGAGGCCATAGTACTTATAAACTATGAAAAACAAGATGATAGGCCCAAAATCCAATAGAAACTTCATATTAATTTACTCCGCATGCTCTTTAGAGCAATAATTTTTACCATTTTTCACTATAACATCAGACTCAGGAACATGAGTATCGCAGATAACACAAGCAATCATTTTTTGACCTTGTCCACTCTTAGAATTTGAGGAAGTATTAGGCTTAAACCTCTTTATAAGAGTAAACACAATCCAACCCAAGAGCAGAACCAGTATTAATTTAATGAACAAAGCTTTTCCTAACCAACTTTAAATTTAATCACAAATTTTACATAATTATTGTGAAGCTATACTAAAGGGTTGCTCCAGTTCCCAAAATATAAGAGAATCTTTATTAAATCCTCTATACTGATTGTTGATAATTTTAATTTCGTTATTTAAATCAATGAAAAGTGAAACTTTTATCAGCTCAACAGGAGCAAAATTAAATCTATATAGTCTCCTTCCGATCAAAGACACAAAAGCAATCATTCATATAGCTCATGGGATGGTTGAGCATGCAAATAGATATTCAAGATTTGCTAATGAATTATGTAAATCTGGTTATGCAGTCTATTCTCACGACATAAGGGGTCATGGTCAAACAGAAGCAAAAGATGCTCCTCAAGGAGTGCTAGCAAAATCAAATGGCTTTCAAGTTATTCTCAAAGATCAAAATGATGTTATGAAACTAATTAAAGAAAGGCATCCAAACAAGTTAATTGTATGTTTTGGACATTCTCTCGGATCAATCATCAATTTAAATTTTGCTATACGCTATCCTGAAATGGTTAACGGACTGGCATGCTGGAATAGTGGAATTGAAACAGGAATATTGCCGCGTGCTTCTCGGATTATCTTATCTATAGAGTCATTCTTTAGGGATCCTAATCTACCAAGCCTCATTGCTTGGAAGCTTTCTTTTGGGGCTTGGAATGCAAAGTTTAAACCGAACAGAACGGATTTTGATTGGCTCTCTCAAGATGAAAATGAAGTGGACCTTTATGTGAACGACCCACTTTGTGGATTTGAGGCATCCATCTCAATGTGGAGAGATATCCTTGACGGAGTTTTTTTTGCAGGGAATAAAAAAAATTTAAGAAAATTAGAAAAAAAACTTCCAGTTCATATTGTTGGAGGGAGTTCTGACCCTTGCACAAATAATGGCAAAGATATGAAACAATTAGCAAACAAACTTAAAAATAATGGACTAACCGAAGTTAAATGTATCATTTTGGAAGACACTCGCCATGAGAGTCTAAATGAAATCAATAGAGATTTCTCAACAAAAGAGTTTATTAATTGGTTGGACTCAAGATTCTAATTTTGGAGTTTTCAGAAACAATAATTGATAAAAAAATAATAATCGATAGTATATAATTTGCCGTTCTCCAAGCATCTATGCCCGGGTGGTGAAATTGGTAGACACACAGGACTTAAAATCCTGCGGAGGTTAAACTCCGTGCCGGTTCGATTCCGGCCCCGGGCACCATATATC
>CALKDH010000048.1 GCA_938086805.1 uncultured PS1 clade bacterium
TCAAATGCCAGGAGGTATACCAGTAGGGACTCTTGCTATTGGAGACTCTGGTGCAAAAAATGCCGGCATACTCGCTGCTCAAATTGTTGGAAACCATGACAAGGCAGTCAGAGAGAGAGTGAGCAAGTTTAGAGCAGATCAGACTCAAAACGTTTTAAATCATCCAGACCCAAAAAATTAGATTATGAAAATTGGTGTTCTTGGTGCCGGTCAATTAGGAAGAATGCTTGCACTATCAGCCTATCCCCTTGGCCATAAAATGAGATTTTTAGCTTTATCTGAAGAGGACCCCTCCTCGCTTCTAGGCAAGACATTCATTCACAACAATAATCCAGAGGTCATAAAAAAATTCTCTGAGGAATCTGATGTTGTAACCTATGAGAGTGAAAATACAGACCTTAAAATTGTCAATGAAATCACAAGCACTACTGAGGTCTACCCTGGTGAGATGTCACTTCGATTAACTCAGCACAGGGGACTAGAGAAAAACTTACTGAACAAATTAAATATTCCTTGTGCGCCATTTGAATTGGTAAATAATGTTTCAGAATTAACTCAAGCAGTCACAAAAATTGGCTTACCTGCAATTCTAAAAACTACTAAAGATGGATATGATGGCAAAGGTCAATTTCTACTGAGGTCTGAATCTCAAATTAATGAAGCCTGGGAGGCAATGTCTGGAGCAGAGTCTATTCTGGAAAGGTTTATCAACTTTAAAAGAGAACTTTCGCTTATTGCAGTTAGAGGAGCTAATGGCGATCTCAAATACTACCCTCTAGTTGAAAACTCTCATCATGAAGGAATCTTAAGGTTGACAGTTGCACCAGCACAAGAGGTATCAGATTCACTTCAAAAAAAAGCTGAAAATTATATGCAGGCTCTTATTACTGAAATTAATCATGTCGGCGTTTTAACTCTTGAACTATTTGACTCAGATGATGATTTAATTGTCAATGAGATTGCACCAAGAGTCCATAATTCAGGGCACTGGACAATTGAAGGAGCGCAAACTTCTCAATTTGAAAACCATATCAGAGCAATTACTAATTGCCCACTTGGCGAAACATCAGTTAAAAATAGATTCAACGCAATGATAAATATCATTGGTAAACTTGGCCCTACAAAAAAAGTTCTGGAGACGAGTAACGCGCACTTACATTTGTATGACAAGAAAGAGAGAGAAAACAGAAAATTAGGGCATATAACAATTACTTCTGACTCCTACCAAGATTTACAGAAATCCATCAAAAATTTGAGTGACTTCTTGCCCTAATCTTCGTTGAGATCTAGGGGACTTCCATGTCTCTGTAACTCCTCATGATAAAACTGCTCTGCAAGCTTTTCTTCATAGTGATAAGCTGATATTTCACTGACCTCAACTTCTGCTAAAAACTGGCAAACATGAATCATTTCATGGCACATCGTGATGATAAATTTTTTTTTATCTAATGACTCTTCAATTTCAATGAAAAACTTACCGTCACCCTCATAATCTGTCCACGCAAGAGCATCTTCAACCTTATGAATAGTGAGATCTATTGTAGGAATTTTGTCCTGATGAAACAGGCCATTACAGCAAAAATTAAACAATTGTCGCGAGAGCTCTATTTGTTCTTTATTGCCACCATGAATGTAAATCATAGATTAGTAATGTATCTTTTTAAAAATTCTTTTCTAGGTATTTAATTATATCGTTGGACTCATAAAGCCAGCTCACTTCACCAGCATACTCAATCCTGAGGCACGGAACTTGGACTTTACCTCCGTTGAGCTCAAGCTCTCTTCTGTAATCACCTTTTTGAGCATTGCGAGTCTCTAAATTCAAATTTAATCGTTTAATTGCTCTTCGAGTTTTAATACAAAAAGGGCAAGCATAAAACTCATAAAGCTTAAGCGACTCAGTTTTTTTATCAACTTGGATTTGGTTTTCAGAACTCCTTTTAATAATTTTGGGCCTTACAGCCCAATCAAGAAAAATCAGAACTCTTCCTGAACCCTCTCTAAGTAGCTTTAATATGAGTCTCATAGGCCTTGCTTGTATGCTATTAAAGTATTTTCAAGTAATGTTGCAATAGTCATTGGACCAACACCCCCAGGAACTGGTGTTATTGCCGCTGCGGTATCCTTGATAGCATCAAAATCAGCATCTCCAACAAGTGAACCGTCCTCTAAACGATTGATTCCAACATCGATCACGACTGCCCCCTCCTTAATCCAATCACCCTTAACCATTTTGGGTATACCAACACCAACTACGACGATGTCAGCCTGCCTTACTTTTCCAGCTAAATCTTTTGTTTTACTATTGCAAATTGTGACCGTGCCCCTTGCATTTAAGAGTTCCATTGCCATTGGTCTGCCAACAATATTAGAAGCACCAATAACCACGCAATTCATTCCTTCAATCTGACAATCAATTGACTGCAACATTGTCATGACTCCTTTAGGAGTACAAGGCCTCAAATGAGACTTATTTTGCATTAACTTGCCAATGTTTTCGCTATGAAAGCCATCCACGTCCTTCAAGGGCGAAATATGTTCAATAACTTTATTTGAATTGATGTGTTTAGGTAGTGGAAGTTGAACAAGAATACCGTCAATATGTGGATTATTATTTAATCGCTCAACTTCTTCCAGCAACTGTTCTTCAGTAATATTCTCAGACTTAATAATCTTGTCTGAAAAAAAACCTGCCTGCTTACATGCAAGCTCTTTATTACGAACATAAACGGCTGAGGCTGGATCCTCACCAACTAAAATGACTGCCAGGCCTGGTGGGCGTTCAAAAGTACTTACTTCGTCAGCAATCTTAGAACGAAGATTTTTTGCAATTTCCTTACCATCAATAATATTCATTTTTTAAATTCCTTTTTTACTTTTTTTAAATCACTCTCTGTATCTACACCAAAGCCAGTTGAAGCCTCAGAGATTTCAACATGTATATCAAATCCGTTTGCTAAAAAAGTAAGTTGCTCTAATTTTTCAGCAATTTCAAGTTTAGACATATCCATCTTTGAATAGTCTTTCAAAAAACCTGCTTTATAGGCATACAAACCAACATGTCTAAAACATAAATTTAAATCAATATCGTCTTTAGCCCGAAATGCTGGCATAGGCGACCTCGAGAAATATAAAGCTCTGCCGCGCGAATTATATACAACTTTGACGCAATTCTCGTCAAAGTATTCCTCCTCAGAATTAATTTTTTCACATAAAGTTGCAACACTCATACCCGAGGAAGCTAAGTTGGAGGCTACTTGATTTAGGGCTTCTGGAGCCATCATAGGCTCATCTCCTTGCAAATTCACTATGATTTCATGATCCTCAAAGTCAAGCTCTAAAACAACTTGAGACAAGCGTGATGTCCCTGAAGTATGGTTCTGATTGGTCATACATACCTCTGCACCAAAGTCTAATGCAGCTCGCTTTATTCTCTCATCATCTGTTGCAATGATGACTCTTTTAGCATTACTCTTTATTGCATTTGAGTATGTATGCTCAATAAGGGTTTTCCCATTAATATTCTTTAGTAGCTTTGCCGGCAATCGACTTGAAGCATATCTGGCAGGAATTACAATGGAAAAATCCATTACTTTGTGGATTCTATTCTTCTGGCTTCTTCAACGAGAAGAATTGGAATACCATCAATGATTGGATAGGCTAATTTACTCTTCTCACAAATTAACTCCTCACCGACAAGCTCAAGAGGTGCTTTACTTTCTGGACAAACTAACATTTGCAACAAGTCATTATCAATCACAACTTTAACTCCAACTGATGATAAAAATCAGATTCTATTTTTGCAGTTACATCTAAATACCACATTTGATCAGATGCGAATTGGGAACATTTTACACAATCCTTAGAAGTCATTAGGATTGGATATTCTTTGTCAAAACTCAAATCTTCTTCCTTATACTGATAATGATCTGGAAAAGGTTTAGCAATAACTTCAATTTCAAAACTCCTTAGAACTGAAAAGAATTTTTCTGGCTTCCCAATTCCTGCAACCGAATAACATTTTCTTCCTCTAAAGAAATTAAGGTCTTTCTTTTCACCTGTGATTAAATTTATGAAGCTCTTAGACTCTAATTGACTAGAGACTTCTCCCTCTAAAGAGGAACCATTATTTATTATAAAATCGACAGAATTAAGTCTGTTTTTTGAATCTCTAAGAGGGCCAGAAGGCAGGAATAAGCCATTACCAAGTCTAGTATTTCCATCAATCACCACAATTTCAATTTTGCGCCCCATAGAGTAGTGCTGAAGGCCATCATCACTAATAATTACGTCAAGTTGATGTTGTTGATTCAAAAACTCAACCGCTCTAGCTCTTTTTTTTGATATTGCAACTACTGCTTGAGTTTGTTTTTTAATTAATAAGGGCTCATCTCCACATTCATTAGGGTTACTTGAGGATACAACTTCTAAAACCTCTTGGGAATAGTTACCACCATAGCCTCTAGAAACAACTCCTACCTTTTTATTTCTTGATTCAAGATAATTGACAATTGAAATCACAATTGGAGTTTTGCCAGTTCCGCCTGCGGTTATATTCCCAACAACAACGATTGGGATTTTTGATTTTTCAACTTTAAGAATACTCAACTTATATAATCCAAAGTGTATTCTAGAAACAATAAAAAAAACTAAAGACAAAGGAAGAAGTAAAAAGTTGGAAATACCGAATTTGCTATGATTTATGAAACTAAGATTACCCAACATTTTGATGACTTTAATTACTTTAAAAACATTTATTATGACAAAATATTCCGACCATGAGTGTTGAATTTCAGATTTCTAATCAATATTTAAGATCAAACCGAAAAAAAGGTTTTGTTTCATTTATTTCAGGTGTCTCAATGGTTGGTCTAATTCTAGCTGTAATGTCTTTAATTACAGTCATGTCTGTCATGAATGGCTTTCATGAAGAATTAACAAATAGAGTTCTCAATACAATTTCTCACGCCTACGTTACAGGATCAGATGATACGATTGAAAGTTGGGATGACATCCAAACAAAAATAAATTCTAATGATCGAGTTATCACCTCCTCTCCCTACGTAGAGGACTTTGCTCTAATGACCTCAAAGAGCGCATCTCAGGGGGTTAGCGTTAGAGGAATTTTGATTGATCAAGAATCTTCCACTTCTGTTTTGTTGGATGATATTAAATACGGTTCATCGAGCCTAGAGGAAGATCAATACTCTGTAATAATTGGTGTGGGCCTAGCAACTCTAATGGGATCTGGTGTGGGCGATCAAATAACACTTATTGCACCAGCAAGAAATGCACTTGGAATTTTGGTTCCCCAGTCTCAAAACTTCGTCGTTGGCGGTATTTTTAATGCTGGAATGAACGACTATAACAACGGATTAGCTTTTATTCATCTTTATGATGCCCAAGATTTATTTAACCTCGGCAATAAAGTTTCTGGGATTCGACTCAAGGTTGATGATCTTTTTGATGCAAATATAATAACTAGCGACGTTGTGAAATCCTTAGGTGAGGGTTTTTATGGAGTTGACTGGATGCAGCAGCAAAAACACTTTATTAGGGCATTAAATCTTGAAAAACAGATGATTGCAATAATTCTCTCATTAATTATTGCTGTGGCTGCCTTTAACATTGTATCCATGATGGTGATGGTAGTCACTGATAAAAAATCCGATATTGCAATTCTTAGAACTCTTGGGATGACACCAAAAAGAATTGTAAAAATTTTTTACTATCAGGGGATAAGTATTGGGATTATTGGAATTGGTTTAGGAACTATCCTTGGCGTACTTTTAGCCCTTAACATAGAATCTGTAATTTCTGGAATTGAAAGCGTAATTGGATTTCAATTTTTTCCAAAGGATGTCTTCTATATCAATCGTTTTCCATCAAAAATTATACCAAGTGATGTCATTAGCATTATTGTAGGATCTTTTGTTTTAGTGATGATCGCTGCGATTTATCCAGCTAAACGTGCGGGTAAGATTAATATATCTGAGGTGCTTAGACATGAGTGATATTATCGAATGTCGATCTTTAGGTTTTAGTTATGGTGATGGAAATTCAAAGACGTCTGTTTTAAAAAATCTAGACATTAGAGTTAAACCTAATGAAAAAATAGCAATCATTGGTCAATCTGGATGTGGGAAATCTACTCTCCTTAATTTATTAGCTGGTCTTGATATGCCATCAGAAGGTGAAGTGCTAATTGATAATGTAAATATTTCAAGTCTCAAAGAAAGACAAAGAACTGAACTGAGAGCTAAGCATCTTGGATTTGTTTTTCAATTTCATCACCTGCTTAACGATTTTTCAGCAATCTACAATACTGCTCTTCCACTTATTATTAATCATTTAGATAAAAATGAGGCGCTTACAAAAGCTGAGAATATCTTAAAAAAAGTTGGATTAGAAAATCGAATCAACCATAAACCCTCTGAATTGTCTGGTGGAGAGAGGCAAAGAGTTGCGATTGCAAGAGCAATGATTACCGAACCTTCCTGTCTTTTAGCTGATGAGCCTACTGGTAATCTGGATGAACAAAATGCTAAGGAAGTATTGGATTTGATTATTGAGCTTAATAGTAATCAAAACACAGCGCTTTTGATTGTTACCCACGACCTATCTATAGCAAACAGGATGTCAAGACAACTGGATTTAACTGATGGCTGCCTTAAAGAAAAATAAAGTAATTCTTGTAATTATTGATGGACTAAAGTATCAGACTGCTATTGAACAATGTGGTTTTTTAGAGGCTCTAGTAGAGTCAAAAAAAGCACGAAGAATGAAAATGATAGCAGTCTTACCAACACTTTCTGCACCAATCTATGAGACTCTCCATACCGGAGTTCAGCCGATACATCATGGGATTACATCGAATGATAATCTTCGAAAATCTAACTGTGACAATATCTTTTCAATTGCCAAGACTGGCGGCTTAGTAACGGCTGCTGCTGCGCATTCTTTTTTTTCAACCCTGTACAATGAGGATCCCTACATTCCGATAAGAGATCAGGAGGTAAATGATCCTGATAAGCCAATACAGCACGGTCGCTTTTATTCCGAAAAAGGCTATTCTTCGTATAACATCTCGTTGCCTTCAGAGCATGATTTAATGAATCAAGGCAGTATGTTGGTTGATCGGTATAAACCAAATTATCTAATGATTCATTCTTGTAGTTGTGATTCTATTGGTCATCAGTATGGAGGAAACTCAGTTGAATACTCAAAGCAGGCATGGCAAGTGAATGATCAATTAGCTCAAAATATACCTTTTTGGATGGATCAAGGTTACAGAGTCTTGGTTACCTCAGACCATGGATTTACTGAATCAGGAAATCATGGAGGTAGTAGTGAAGTTGAGAGATGGACACCTTATTATGACATTGGTCATCCAAATCCTGGGATTGGAAGCGAGGAAGTGTCACAACTTTCAGTTGCTCCCAGTATTTTGTCAATACTTGGGCTCAGTATTCCGAAAAAAATGAATGCGCCACTAATTGACAAATAAAAAATACTAAAGCATCTATCCTAGAAACTGAATCATTATTCCCGCAGCGATTGCAGAACCAATCACGCCAGCAACATTTGGACCCATTGCATGCATCAACAAGAAGTTTTGAGGATTAGACTCAAGACCAACTCTATTTGACACGCGCGCTGCCATTGGAACTGCAGATACCCCTGCAGAGCCAATCAGTGGATTGATCTTTGTGTCACTAAATAGGTTCATCAGCTTTGCCATTAATAGTCCACTCATAGTCCCAATAGCAAATGCCACCATACCTAATAACAAAATTCCAAGGGTGTCCAATTTTAGAAACTCGGCTGCAATCAACTTAGATCCAACAGCTAGTCCTAAAAATATTGTAACAATGTTAATCAGTGCATTTTGTGTTGTATCACTTAAACGATCAACCACGCCACACTCTTTCATCAGGTTTCCAAAAGCAAACATTCCAAGAAGTGGAGCAGCATCAGGAAGCAATAAACCAACAAGCAGCAATAGCATAATTGGAAATACAATTTTTTCAGTCTTTGATACTTCACGTAGCTGTACCATTTGAATTTGACGCTCTTTTTCCGTTGTAAAAAGCCTCATAATTGGCGGTTGAATGAGTGGTACTAGGGCCATATAAGAGTATGAGGCGACAGCAATGGCGCCAAGCAATTCAGGGGCTAATTTTGAAGCAACATATATAGAAGTAGGGCCATCTGCACCTCCAATAATGCCGATCGCGGCTGCTTGCTTTAAACTAAAGTCAAAGACGCCTAGAGATGTCAACGCAATTGCGCCTAACAACGTTGCAAAAATACCAAATTGCGCTGCAGCTCCCAGAAGCAAAGTCTTAGGATTGGCCAAAAGCGGTCCAAAGTCTGTCATCGCGCCAACACCCATAAAAATTATTAATGGAGCTACACCACTAGCAATTGCAATAGTATAAAAAGTGTAAAGCATTCCATCCTTATAGCCCAGATCACTGACAGTTTGGAGAGCTAAAGCGTGTTCTGCACTAGAACTTTCCTTAAATGCATCATAGATATCTGAAGCTGAACCCCAACTTGCCAAATTAAGGCTGTTAGCTAAAGCACTCAGAACTTCAGGATCTGCCGCATAAATTGCACTTCCCACAGCAGATAAAGCAAGTCCAGCACCAGGAATATTACTTAAAATTGCTCCGAATCCAATCGGCAGTAAAAGTAAGGGTTCAAATTTCTTTACAATTGCAAGGAACAACAACAGAAGTCCAACTAATATCATCGAGCCTGAACCAAAATCTAGCTGATAAAGACCTGAGTTTTCCAACAATATATATAAATTTTCCATAATAGATTAAGCTAAAGAAATTATTGCCTGTCCTGCTGAAACTTGATCTCCCTCACTAACGTTAACGGATATCACTGTACCTGAGCGTGCAGCCTTAACTTCAGTTTCCATTTTCATTGCCTCAAGAATGACAAGAGTGTCTCCTTCATTAATTTGCTGATTTGGTGAAACCAAAACCTTCCAGATATTGCCAGCTAGTGGTGCTGGAATGTCCTCTGCATTAACAGCAGGAGCTGCTACTTGAGGTGCTTCTGCTTGAGGTGCTGCAGATGCCTGACCAGCAACTTGGATTGATGAAATCTCACCACCAGATTTCACTTCAACAACATAATCTTGACCTTTGTGATTTACTGTATAAACTCCATCTTCTTTTGGTCCCTTACTTGGGGCTTGCGGGACTGGCTCAAAGAAATCGGGATTATTACGATTTTCTAAAAACTGCATTCCCACCTGTGGAAATAGGATATAAATCAATAAATCATCAATTTTTTCTTTTTCTAATTTGATACCCTTTTCTTTTACAATGGAATCAAATTCTGCTTCTAAGGTATCCATTTCTGGATCGATATTATCTGCTGGACGACATGTAATTGCCTCACCACCATCAAGAACGCGTGCTTGAAGCTCAGCATTTACAGGGGCTGGTGATGCTCCATATTCGCCTTTAAGTATGCCTGCAGACTCTTTTGCAATAGATTTATATCGCTCACCGAGTAAAACATTCATTACTGCTTGGGTTCCAACAATTTGAGAAGTTGGCGTCACAAGGGGAATAAAACCAAGATCTTCTCGAACGCGAGGAATTTCTTGCAACACTTCATCAAGTCTGTCTAGAGCATTATTCTCCCTAAGTTGGCTCTCCATATTGGTCAACATACCACCAGGCACTTGAGCCAATAAAATACGTGGATCAATACCTTTCAATGAGCCTTCAAATTTAGCATATTTGGGTCGCACTGTTCTGAAGTAAGCATCAATTTCTTCTAATTGTTCCATATCAATACCAGTTTTACGAGGACCATGATCTAAAATAGAAACCACTGCATTAGTCGAGGAGTGGCCATATGTCATGCTCATTGAAGCAATTGATGTATCAACACGATCGATACCAGCCTCTATTGCTTTAATTAACGTTGCTGTTGAGAGGCCTGTTGTTGCATGGGCATGAAGTTGTATAGGAATATCAATTGCCTTCTTGAGTTTTTTCACAAGATCATATGCAACATATGGCTGAAGAAGACCAGCCATATCCTT
>CALKDH010000049.1 GCA_938086805.1 uncultured PS1 clade bacterium
ATGGCCCCTCACCCAAATCACAAGAATCTACTGGCAAATAATCTTCAATCATTTATTTGCTTCGTCATAAGATTGAACAATAAGCTTTGATTTCCTAGCTACGCTAATAGAGTTGTCTCCAGCTTTATAGATACCAGAACCTATCCCAAAACCTGTTGCGCCTGCTTCAAACCATGATGAAAAGTTTTCAGGCCCTACACCTCCAACCATATACAGAGGAACATTTTCTGGCAAAACGGCCTTTAAAGCAATTAAATTAGCCTCACCTAGAAGAGTTGCAGGAAAGAACTTTAATCCATCAGCGCCATATTTTAAAGCTGAAAAACACTCGGTTGGAGTGATCACTCCAGGATAACTCATCATGCTTGCTTGCTTAGTTGCAGCGACGACTTCTGGGTCAAAATTAGGAGAGACAATAAAGTCAATACCAATCTCTTCGAGAATCTTAACCTGATCAATATTTGTCACGGTTCCAGCACCAACAGATATGAAATCTTTCATTTCATCATGAAGCAACTGAATACTGTCAAAAACATCAGGGGAGTTCATAGGGACCTCTATTTGATTGATCCCTGAGTCTGCAATAGTTTGTGCTATTTCAAGGACCTCGTCAGGCCTAACACCTCTTAAAATAGCAATTATATTTCTACTCATAAACCCTAACCTGAGATAAGACCTCTATAGGACGAACTTAAACCAGACAAAGTAGCAGTTTCAAGACTGAACAATTCACTTTGGCCACCAAGAATCTTTAATCCTAGTTGGTAATTATTAGATAAGAGCTCGGACCCAATAAGAGTTACATTGCTATCTTTCCAATAACTTTGTGCTCCATTAAGCTCAACTCCTAAAAGAAGGCCTGATAAAGACGACCTTGCCTGATCTCGATCCAAGTTATTGACAATTGACTCAGCACGAAGTGAAAAAAGATTTGATGCTATCAAACCTGGATTATTAAATCCCTCATGAACCCCCTCCTCAAAGCTATTTTGATTCCAACCTTTAATCGAAGTCGAATGTCTGATGAGAGTATGGTTTGAGATAACTCCAAAGAGCTCCCCAGTCATAAAAGTTTTAAAATTTGATATCTGGCCTTCATTAATATTGACCCATTTGGCATGTGTGCCTGGGAGACATACAACACCTTTGAAATCATGTTTAATATTAATAAATCCCGCAATTTGAGTCTCCTCTCCTCTCATAATATCTGCAGGATCATTTTGCATAACTCCTGGAACTAGGTGTACTCGGATTCTTGTGTCAAGTGTATTCGCAGTCGTCAGTTGGTTGTTGTCAATGGGTACACACGGAGTCTTTAAGTAGGGCGTTTCAACCCATCCTTGCTTAGCACCAACCATTCCACAAGCCATCACTGTTGTGACTTTAGCCTCATCAAGCCAGCTTTCAATAAGTCTTAATAAGACAGGCTCAAATTCATTTTGCTGAAGATCCTTCATGCCTTCGTTTGACTCTCTAAAGGCCAGCACGTTATCCTCTTCCCCAATAGCCCAAGCTCGCATATGGGTCGTCCCCCAGTCAGCAGCTATCCATTTAGCTTTAATATCATTCATAATAATTCTACCCTGTGACCACAACGCCACCATCAACTACTAAAGCCTGACCAGTAATCATCCGTGACGCCTTTGATGCTAAAAAAAGAGCTGAGTCAATTAAATCATTTGGCACTAAATGCTCCTTTAAAGACTGTTTTTTCATATGACTAGCTAGATCTTTATCATTAGCCCAAAGCTTCAACTGCCTTTCTGTTAAGACCCACCCAGGAACTAATGTATTCACTCTAATTCCATCACCTCCAAGCTCACGAGCCAAGCCTCGAGTCAAACCTGTAATTCCTGCTTTTGAAGCAACATAGGCAGGATATCCTGCATTACCCATCAGGTAGGATGCTGAGGATAAGTTAATAATACTTCCTCCTCCTTGATCTCTCATGGAAGGGACAACAGCCTGAGCGCTAAAGAAGTGAGGCTTTAGATTGATATTTACAGCCTGGTCCCATTCTTCAGAAGTCAATTCATCCAAAGAATGTCTTGAGTCGTTTGCTGCATTATTAATGAGCACATTGATTCCACCATTGACCCTTATTGACTCTGAAATTGAGGCCTTCAAATCATCTGTATTTGTGATGTCACATTTGATAAACAAAGGATCATATTTATACTTTGAAGAGACTTGTTTTAAAAATTCATCACAATTAGATCTCTGAACGAAAGCCACTTTTGCACCCTGAGACAGAAAGCCTTCAGTTATTGAAGCTCCAATTCCAGAACCTCCACCAGTGATAAAAACAGAAGTATCTTCGAGGTCTTTAAAGGTTGCGTAATTATTCATTAGTGCGATTCTCGGTTAGGAAGGCGAGTATCTTTACCCACCAAAAAATCTAAATCTGCACCTTTATCTGCCTGCAATACAGTTTCAATATAGAGTTTTGCATATCCTCGGGCATAGTTCATTTGTGGTTGTTTTTTAGACTTTAGACGCTCTTTAATTTCCAAATCAGACACCAATAGTTCAAGCACCCCATTATGAGCATCAACTCTTATACGGTCACCCGTTTCAACTATAGAAATTGGCCCGCCAACATTGGCCTCTGGAGCAACATGCAAGACTATAGTTCCAAATGCTGTGCCAGACATTCTTGCATCAGAAATACGAATCATATCTCTTACACCCTGCTCAACAAGAACTTTGGGTATTGGCATGTTACCAACCTCTGGCATTCCAGGATAGCCTTTGGGGCCACAACCTTTTAAAACAAGAATGGTGTCTTTTGTAACTGGCAGATCAGGCTTATCAATATTTTCTTTTAAATCCTCGATATCCTCAAATACATAAGCAATTCCCTCATGATTTAATAGCTCTTCAGAGGCTGCAGCAGGTTTAATAATTGCGCCATTCGGTGCAATGTTACCCCTGAGAACTTTCAAACCTGCAGAAGACTTAAGAGGTTTATCAAAGGTTTTGATAACATCACCATTAAGGATTTCGGCCTCATTAAAGTAATGAGAGATATCTTTGTTTAATATTGTGTTTGCTGGCTTGATAAAACTCTTAATTTG
>CALKDH010000050.1 GCA_938086805.1 uncultured PS1 clade bacterium
CAAATAGTGAATTGCAATTTTTGAAGTTTTTTAATTTTTTTTTAATTGGCCCACTAGTTCTTTAAAATAGTTTGCCTCAGCTAAAAGGATTTGCATGTACTCTAAAGCCCTTAATCTCTCATTTATTCTAGCCTTAATAGTAGTTATATTAGGGGCCTACACACGGCTTGCAGATGCTGGCCTGGGTTGTCCTGATTGGCCTGGGTGCTATGGCCAGCTCTTAGTGCCGGACGTGATTTCTGCGGAATATGATAGGCCTCTTGATATTGCGAAAGCCTGGACAGAAATGATTCATAGGTACGCGGCTTCGATACTTGGCCTATCGATTGTAGTGATTTTTTTATTAGCAATCTTTAGAAGACCAGAAACGCTTCGTTCCGTAAAACTTCCAACTGCGCTTTTGTTATTAGTCTCCTTTCAAGGAGCGTTGGGGATGTGGACAGTAACAGAACTGGTGCATCCAGGAATTGTTACGATGCACCTCTTAGGAGGTTTTTCAACAACAACCCTTCTCTTTTGGCTGCTCCTTAATGAGCGGAAGCCTCTCGTTCTTGATCAGCCAATCCTTACTAAGCATCAAATTATGCTTGCCATTGTAACAGTCCTTCTTATTTTTCAAATTTTCCTTGGTGGATGGACGAGTACTAACTATGCTGCGCTGTCTTGTGGAGATTATTTTCCTAGTTGTCTTGGAGAAATGTGGCCCGACGACATGGACTTTAAAAATGCATACTATTGGGGCCCTCTTGGAATTGACTATGAGTTTGGCGTGCTTGAGAACGAAACAAGAACAGCCATTCAAATGGTGCACCGGATAGGTGCACTCGTTGTAACCGCAGCAATAATTGCTTTTTCATTTGCTCTTAGAAACTACATAGCACTTAGAAAGAGTGTACTAATAGTTCTTGCTCTATTAACAATTCAAGTCGCGCTGGGGATCATTAATGTTGTCATGTCTCTGCCAATGTTTGCTGCCACAATGCACAACGTGATTGGGCTTGCGTTACTGTTAAGTCTTGTGAATCTCGCTCACAAAATGTTCACTAAAGAAAATTCTATCCAAAATTAATTAGTATTGTTAGTGTTCCTACTATGACAAAAAATACTAAAATTTTAATCATTTTTTTTGTTGCCACTATTAGTGCTGCAGTTTTCTTCTTCTTAAATGCCAAACCCAGCATGGAAGATCTCAAGAAGTCTGTTTATCCAGCTGCGTCTTTATACTCTGAGGCAAAATCAGTTTCAGACAAATTAAACTTTATCGACGATACTTCAAAAGACATTCATTTATCAGATATCACAGATGGCAAATGGGCGCTTCTCTATTTTGGCTACACCTCATGTCCAGATGTTTGTCCAATCGATCTTTCAAAGATAAGCCAAGCATCACAACTAATGGAAAATAGCGACAAACTTCAAGTTGTTTTTGTATCTGTTGATCCTGCTAGAGACCTTGGAAACCTAGATAACTTTGCAAAAGCATTTAATCCATCATTCAAGGGCTTAACTGCACAACAAGATGGGTTAATGTCTGTAAGCAAAACACTTGGTGTTTATCACGAAGTGGTTCAGTCTCAAAAAACAGCTCAAGAAGATCATAGCAATCATAACCATTCTCACGACGATCACTCTGAAAATATCAACAATGATTTTAATTTTCACAAAATGATTAATAAGGCAACTGGCGATATCCAAAACGTGAAAACCCACGAAAAGCACTTGGAACTTATGGACCTAGGCTACGTTCATTATGAAGATGATTCGCATGATTCACACAAAATGGCAGTAGATGAAAAACCTAGTTCAACAAAGGTTGCGCATTATGACGTTGATCACACTAGTAGTTATTTGCTCTTCAATCCAGAACTGAAACTTGTTGCGCTCTTGACAAATCCTCACGAGCCAGGCCCTATGTCGCAGGCCCTTGATAAGATTATAGAGGCCCTAGGAAAGAACTAGCCTAACAGCTAGAATTAAAGAGCCAATAAATAACACAGTCATGACAAGGCCAACGATAATGAAAGGCCATGGGCCTTTTTTTTCTACAGCCTCAAAATCTTGAACCAAATTTTTCTTTTTTCCAACCCCAATCATAGAGGAAGCCACCGCCTTAAATACCTGCATTAAAAAGGACATGCTTAGAGAGCGGCTCCAAAGTTCATTAGTAGGTAATGGTCTACCAACAAACCTAAAAACAAGATCATCAAGTAATTGATGGAATATTTAAAGGTCTTAAATGCGATTTTAGGATTTTCTGGCTCAAGAAATATCTTAATGGAGTAGCCCAAAAAAAGAAGGCCTAGAGATGCAGCACAAATCAAATAAATCAGGCCACTCATTCCTGTCAGATACGGAAGAAGCGTTACAAGAAACAATAGAACTGTATACAAAAGAATTTGCACTCTAGTGAATTCTAAACCGTGAGTAACAGGCAGCATTGGAATCTCTGCCTTTTTATACTCTTCACTTCGATGAATAGCGAGAGCCCAAAAATGTGGAGGTGTCCAAATAAAAACAATCAAAAAAAGAAGTAGCGCATATTCAATTCCATTAGAACCAGCAACCGATGTCCAACCAAGAACTGGTGGCGCCGCACCCGCAGCTCCACCGATAACAATGTTTTGTGGCGTGGCTCTCTTTAAGTACATGGTATAAAAAACAGCGTAACCAATTAAGGAAATAAGCGTTAAAACTGCGGTCAAAAAATTAACAAAAACAATCAAGAGCATAATTCCGACAACACCTAAAAACGCCCCCCAAATCAAGGCCTGTCTTCTGGTTACCTTGCCTTGTGGAAGAGGACGACGATCGGTTCTAGACATTTGAATGTCAATTTTTTCATCAACCACGTGGTTGAAAACAGCTGCTGACATTGCCGCTAGTGATATGCCAGCCGAAGCAACAAGAACAAGAAATAAGTTTGGCAAATAGGGCACCGCCAAAAGCATCCCAACTATTGCGGTTAGCAAGATGAGCGACACCACCTTAAGTTTACAAAGGCCTAAAAGATCATTTAAAGAGGGAAGGCTTGTCATTAGCCTATCCTAGAGTATTTAAGAAGGCGCTTAAGGTCTTTTATGACAAACTTGACATTGATGTCCGTTGGGTTATAGTAAAGCATAAAGTTTCCGATAGGGTCAATCAAAAAAATTGAGTTCTTTGGAAAGCTAGAGAGCTTACTATACAAATCGTTATTAATAATACTTGCGTGAATTAGGCTTTCATCCTTCTGGGACGGCATCGAGCCATCTTTAGCAATGAGCATTCTTTGAATACGGCGCATGTCCATATTGATGAGTGTTCGAATGGTTTTCACGTCTTCAATCGCCTTGTCACAAAGGGCATCACAACTATCTGTAACATAGACAAACGTCCAAATCCCTTCCAGCGATGCATCGCCCATAATGCTAATGTCAGATTTCTCGGTGACTATGACCGGACTAATTAGCTCACCATAATTTACTGTGTTTTGACTGAAGTAGCCTGGATTCAAATAAAAAAACAAGGTACCAAGACCAATAGGAAGCAGAAATATTGATAAAAGTGCCCAAAATTGTTTCTTGAAAGTCATGCGTTTACCGGAATCAAAAGTGCGTAATGATACGCTTAAGAAATTAAAAACTCAAATTTCTAAAGCCTAACCTCTATGCCACTCTTTTGCATAGAATTTTTGGCTTCTTCAACTGTGTGCTCTGCAAAATGAAAGATACTTGCTGCCAGAACAGCATCTGCACCCCCATCTATAACTCCTTCCACAAGATGCTCCAGATTTCCAACGCCTCCAGACGCTATGACGGGAACATCTACCGCATCTGAAATAGCTCTTGTAAGCTCAAGGTCAAAACCAGTCTTTGTTCCATCCCTGTCCATTGAGGTTAGCAGGACCTCTCCAGCACCCAAATCTCCTTTAGTCATTTTAACCGCCCATTCAATAGCATCTACTCCAGTTGGTTTTCGGCCACCATGGGTATAAATTTCCCAACGGGAAGGGCTGGTTGAAACTCTTTTGGCGTCAATTGCAATGACGATACATTGTGAGCCAAAAATGCCGCATAATTCATTAATTAACCCTGGATTAAAAATAGCTGCAGAATTTACAGCCACTTTGTCGGCCCCCGCTTTCAGCATCAATCGAACATCTTGAGCTTTTCGTATACCGCCTCCAACAGTAAGAGGAATAAAAACCTGATCAGCAATTTTTTCAACCATCGCTACCGTGGTGTCTCTCCCCTCGTGTGAGGCAGTGATATCAAGAAAAGTAATTTCATCTGCCCCCTCTTTGTCGTATCGCTTTGCAACCTCAACAGGATCGCCAGCGTCTTTTATGTCTATAAACTTCACGCCTTTAACGACTCTGCCGTCTCGAACATCTAAGCAGGGGATTATTCTTTTAGCTAGGCTCATTCTATAATTTTACCGCATAAAACGAACACATCCCATTAGGAAGAATAAGTATTTAATAATAGAGCTCAGATTGGATTACTTTAGCATGGGCAATTTAACTACTAGTGGGTATAATTGCGCTCTATGAGCTCAAAAAAAGATAGTGGCAATCTCTCCGTGATGCCTCCACCTAAGCATATAGCGATCATAATGGATGGCAACGGAAGATGGGCAAAATCAAGGCACCTTCCTCGCTCACGTGGGCATCAAAAAGGCGTTCAAACAGTGAGGAAAATTGTAAAGCACTGCGCAAAACTTGGCGTTAATACTCTCACCTTGTTTGCTTTTAGCAGTGAGAACATGAAGCGCTCCAGAGACGAAGTTGGGCTTCTATTTAAGCTTTTTCTGTCTGTTTTAAAAACAGAGACTGGAAAACTTAAAGACAACAACATCAGACTCAAGATTATTGGTGATTTATCAGTGTTTACACCAGAAATAATTGCTTTGGCACAAGAAGCGGAGGCCAGCCTTCAAAGCAACACAGGCCTGACTCTTGTCATTGCGGCAAACTATGGTGGCCAATGGGATATCACCGAGTCAGCCAAAAAGATTGCTATAGACGTTTCCAATGGGGCTTTGGACCCAGACAATATCAATGCAGCTTTGTTTAATCAATACACCGCCCTCTCAGGCCTACCAGAAGTAGACTTGTTGATTCGAACAAGCGGTGAGGTCAGACTCAGCAACTTTCTGCTGTGGGATCTTGCTTACAGTGAATTCTACTTTAGCAAAACTCTATGGCCAGACTTTAATGAGCAGTCACTTGATGATGCGATTTTGGATTTTCATAGCAGAGACCGTCGTTTTGGAGAGCGCAATGGAGAAGAATAATGCTCACTAAAAGAATGCTAACTGCATTGTTTTTGGCCCCATTAGTTATTTTAGGGGTCCTCTATTTAAGCACCTCTTGGTTCTCATTAATTATCGGAATTATGGCTTGTGTTGCTTCACTGGAATATTGTATGCTTATTAAATTAAATGGGTTTTCAAATAAATCTTTCTATATTATTGTTCTGTTAGTCTGTGCGTTTCTATTTGCGGTTACCCCTTCCTATCTAGAGTACTTATTGTATCTCGTATCTGCTTGGTGGCTATTTGCACTGTTTGTTGTTATCGGGTTCCCAAATAATAAGAATCTTCTTAATAAAAACATGGTGTTAAGCCTGTCTAATGGCCTTTTTCTCTTGGCTCCAATGGTCGCGTCTTTGGCAATACTCCACTCGCAAGATAGGGCTCTTGTGCTGCTTTTGTTGTTTTTGATATGGGCGGCAGACATCGGAGCTTACTTTTCAGGAAAACACTTTGGCAGAAAAAAACTCTGTCCACAGGTTAGCCCGAACAAAACTTTTGAGGGTGTCTATGGCGGGATTTTGCTTGCGCAAGTTGTTGCCATTTCTTATGTAGCAATTATTGTACAAAGCCCAAAAATGAATGACTTTTTAGTGTTCTGCTTTTTAGCGTTAGTGGTGTCTTTAGTGTCTGTACTTGGAGATCTTTTTGAAAGCGCCTTAAAGAGAATGAGCGGGCAAAAAGATAGCGGCAGACTTCTCCCAGGACATGGCGGTCTTCTTGATAGAATCGACAGTCTTACATCATCTGCGCCAATATTTTTGATGCTGGTTGTTTTTGTAGTATGAAAAACATAACAATTCTTGGGGCAACAGGCTCTATTGGTTTAAACACGCTTGATGTCATCTCACGCCATCCTGATCAATTTAGAGTTTTTGCTGTGAGCGCCCACTCAGACTGGAAAAGCCTTCTTCAGATTTGCAAAAACCATTTGCCATCATTTGCTGTATTAACTGATGAAGCTTCGGCAGAGAAACTCATGGAGGTGGCGCCACCTGAAGTGGAAGTGCTTTTTGGAACAGACTCTCTAAATGAAATAGCATCTCACCCTAAAACAGATTTTGTCATGGCTGCGATAGTTGGCGGGGCAGGCATGTCGTCAACATTTTCTGCAGCTAAGGCTGGAAAAAGAATAATGTTAGCCAACAAAGAATCTCTCGTTCTAGGTGGAAATCTACTCATAGGTCTAGCAAAAAATTCTGGCGCTGAAATTATTCCTGTTGATTCAGAGCACAGCGCTATTTTTCAATGTCTCGAAGGTGGCAGAGATGGGCTTTCCAAAATACAGCTCACCGCTTCAGGCGGTCCCTTTTTAGAAATGCCATTTGAAAAGCTGAGATCAGTAACTCCTGAGCAAGCATGCAATCACCCAAACTGGAAAATGGGTAAAAAGATTTCTGTTGATTCAGCAACAATGATGAATAAGGGTCTCGAAATCATTGAAGCAAGCTTTTTATTTGGCCTTACCTCAAGCCAGATCGAAGTCATTGTTCACCCTCAAAGCATTGTTCATTCATTTGTGTATTTTGA
>CALKDH010000051.1 GCA_938086805.1 uncultured PS1 clade bacterium
CAAGTTTAAGTTGACATTAGGCATCGTTTTATTTTCATTAGTCTCAAGCTCCCTTTGCAGTTTAGCTTTATCAAAATCAAACTGCTGCATAGCTCGAGAGTTTTTTACAAATTCACTAGGATTTACAGATAATAACTCATGTTCTTGATATAAATTCATCTCAATAATCATATCTGACTCACGAGCTCCAATTAGATCAGCCAACTCTCTTCTCTCTATTATGAGCTCTTTGTTGGATTGAAGTGACTGCTGTTTTGCTTTAACAAAGTTATCTTTTTCCTGAATTAAAACAGTTACATCAACAAGTGAATTTTTGAATTTATCTTCTGTTAATTCTAATTGTTGTTTGGCGAGATCAAGTGCAACTTTATGGTTTTTAACGATTTCTTGCTTTAAGGCTAAATCAATAAATTTAGAGAGCTTCGAGGCTAAAAAGTTTTCAGCCTGCTCTTCAAGACTCACTTTTTTAGCCATTAGGTCGATGGATGCTAAATCAAGATTTAGCCTGTCATTAAGGCCATCTTTGTTTTGAAGCATAGGCCTTACGTAATCAACTGAAAAAAGGTTGGAATGAGTTGCGTTAGAATCTTTGTCATTACGGGTCAATGAGTGCTTGAGATTAATGCTAGCACCAGAATTTTCAACTTTTCTAGTAGCACCTATTTCGTACTTAGTTGCATACAAGTCTTTGTATAGCCTTGAAGCTACGTCCTCACCACCAGTAAAGGTTTCACTTGCTCCAGCCTTGATATTCCAATCAGCATAAGTGGATAGTGATTTTTGATTTAAAAGGCTAGTTTTCTCCGCCAGAGAGAGTTGAACAAAATATGGGTGGCTCTCTACAAGTCTTTCACTGAATTCATCTAAAGTGATGGCACTCACATTTAAAGACAATGAGACAGTAAGCGCGGTTAAGATAGTTCGATTAAACATTGACTCCCCTTCAATTTTTTTTCAAAAACAATATTCTAGAATATCAAAAATCTATTTTAGTGAAGTTTTGGTGAATTTTAGGAAAAAGACTTAAATTATATTATTTTGCTAAAAAAGATTGAATTTCATTGATTATCTCATTAAGTTTTTTACCATTAGTATTGATAATGAATGTTGCAATCTCCCTGTAAAGTGAATCTCTAGAATCAATAATATCTGAAATTGTCTTTCTTTTGTCTGGACTATTTTCTAGAAGTGGACGTGTTTTTGATTTCGCAGTTCTTCTTAGAATTTGATCAACTGAGGATAACAAATAAATAACTGAACCAGATTTCTTCAATAAAAGTCTATTTCTCTCGGATAAAACTGCTCCACCTCCAGTTGCAAGAACAATGTTATGCATGCTGGTTAGCTCTTCTAATACGTCTGACTCTCTTTTTCTGAAACCCTGCTCGCCTTCTATATCAAAGATATGATCGATACTGACGCCTGTCTTATTAATAATTTCATGATCAGCATCATAAAAATCAATTTTTAATTGCTCAGCAAGTCGCCTTCCAACCGTTGTCTTGCCTGACCCCATAGGACCAATTAGAACAATATTATTGAGTTTTTCTTGCATCTTAAAAGTTGATATTTAAGGAGTGAGTTTATAGAGAGCACCGCAATAAGGACAACTAGCATTACCAAACTCATCAAACGGTAAAAAAACTTTTGGATGCATATTCCATTTTGAAGAATTTTTAGGGGGGCAATGTGCAGGTAGATCTTTTTTAGAAATTAAAGTGACGTCCGATTGATTTGAGTTACTTGAATTCACTCGCACCTACCACTTTCAATCCAATGCATATATTCGGCATTTCTGCCATGGACACAATCAAAGTAAAGCGACTGAAGCTTCTCAGTAATTGGGCCACGCGATCCGCTTCCTATTTGATTTCCATCAAGGTCTCTTATGGGAGTCACTTCAGCAGCAGTACCCGTGAAAAACGCTTCATCGGAGGCATATATTTCATCGCAAGAGAGCTTCTTTTCCACTATCTCATAACCCAATGATTTAGCCAAGGTGAGAATTGTATCTCTGGTAATTCCAGGCAGCGCAGAAGTCAAATGAGGCGTGTAAATTACTTCATCTTTTATGACAAAAATATTCTCACCACTTCCTTCAGATACAAAGCCCTCAATATCAAGCATTAGAGCCTCATCAAAGCCATGATCTAAGGCCTCTTTAAGAGCCATCATGGAGTTAATATAGTTTCCGTTTGTTTTAGCTCCGCTGAGCGTTGGATGAGCTGGATGCCTAACATATGAAGATGTTCTAATTCTAATTCCATGCTTCATGTTGTCTTCGCCCAAGTAGGCGCCCCATTCCCAAGCAGCAATCATGGTATGAACTTTAAGATTATCAGCTCTAAGACCCATACCTTCAGAACCATAAAAACACATAGGCCTAATATATGCAGATTTAAGATTATTTTTTGTAATTACCTCTCTTTGAGCTTGATTAAGAGTCTCAGCATCAAAGGGTATTTTCATGCCCAGAATTCTAGTCGAGTTAAAAAGCCTCTCGGTATGCTCCTGTAGCTTAAAGATAGCTGGCCCATGATCCGTTTCATAAGCCCTTACTCCTTCAAAAGCACCCATACCATAATGCAAAGTATGAGTGAGAACATGAACCTTTGCCTCTCTCCAATCCAACCACTCTCCATCCATCCAGATGAAGCCATCTCTGTCTTCCATTGTCATCATAAAACTTTATTAAAATTAAACATTAATGACGAAATTATACCCATCTCATTTGGATATTCATCCAATATCTCTTATTTGACTTTGTGCAGTCAAAATAACCATTTAAACCTCCCTAAATACAAATTTTTATTGAAAGTAATTTGGAATTTCAATCATTAATATCAAGGGATTGACTAGGTATAATTTGAGTCTAATTGTATAATTATTTGAATAAATGGAATTTAATTTTTTTACATTTTTGTTTCTGTTCGCAATTCTCACCTCTGTGATTGCTTTGCTCTGGTTAAATTTTAGGCAAGATAGAGCTATCTCTGATTCATTTGACACTGTACCTGAGGGTTTTAATGAGACTATTAAGCTTGAAGACCACCAGAAAGCGGGGAACTATACTAGAGCTAAATTAAGACTCAATCATTTTGAAATCATCTTTTCAACTTTTGTTCTTCTTGTATGGACGCTTGGTGGGGCGATGAATTGGATCGACGGCTTTTGGTCAGAGCGAGTAACAGATCCAGTTTTAATGGGCACTTTCTTTATCTTGAGCATTATGTTGATTGCAAGTTTTATCGACTTACCCTTTAGTATTTACAGAAATTTTGTACTCGAGCAAAAATTTGGCTTTAATCGAATGACAATGGGTATTTTTGCTGGAGACTTGATCAAAGAATTAATTTTGAGTCTTGTTATTGTATTACCTCTAATCTATGCGATTTTATACTTGATGAACTTTGAATCCATTGGTAACTACTGGTGGATTTATGTGTGGGTTATCATTAGTCTATTTTCCCTAATTATGATGTGGATTTATCCTTCCTATATTGCCCCAATTTTTAATAAGTTTAATCCTTTGGATAATGAGACTTTAAAAGCAAGAATTACTAACTTATTGGAAAGAACCGGGTTTGGAAGTGATGGTATCTATGTGATGGATGGCTCAAAACGATCATCCCACGGTAACGCCTATTTCACTGGCATTGGAAAAAACAAAAGAATAGTATTCTTTGATACTCTCCTTAAAGGAATGGAGGACAAAGAGATTGAAGCAATCCTTGCACACGAACTGGGCCACTTTCATCACAAACACACCCGAAAAAGAATGATTAACTCATTTATTTTCAGTTTTGCAAGCCTTGCTCTTTTAGGCTATCTAATTAATCAGGCATGGTTTTATAATGGTCTTGGCGTCGCTCAGCCATCTTCCCATGCGGCTCTTGTTTTATTTAGCTTAACTCTACCTGTCTTTAGTTTTTTTATCACGCCAATCAGCAACCTTATGTCAAGAAAGCACGAGTTTCAGGCAGATGCATTTGCAGCAAGTCATACCGATGCAAAAGATCTTATCTCTTCTCTTATTAAGCTTTACAAAGAGAACTCGTCATCGCTCTCTCCAGATAAATACTACTCTGCTTTCCATGATTCTCACCCAAGTGCTGTTCTCAGAATTGAAAGACTTCAATAAATTATTTGCCTAGTGCCGTTATCTAGAAAACAAAAATGGCGCATAAACAAAGTACAATCTGACAAGATTGCTAGAGCTGATAAAGCTGCTTCAAAAATTGAATCTCAACTGCAATATGATGAAATAGATTATGTTGGAAGGGTAATTACAAGATATGGACAGCGACAGCTCGTTGAGGATGAAAATGGAGATGTTTTTCAGTCAGTGAGTCGTCAAAATATTGGCTTTTCGGTTGCAGGTGACAAGGTTCTTTTTCAAAAAACAAAACACGATGACGCCATTGTTACTGCGATCTATCCTCGAGAGAATGAACTTAAAAGACAAGATAAGTTGATTGCGGCCAACATTGATCAGTTGTGGCTTGTTGTTGCTCTCGAGCCTCACTATGAGTTTGAACTCATCGATCGATACCTAATCATGGCTGAAAACTCTAATCTACCTATTGGAATTATTGTCAATAAGATTGAGCTCTCAAACAATGAAACTGTTAACAAAGATTTTCAGCACTATAAAGAGCTTGGTTATGAAGTTCATTTACTAAGTGTAAAAGAAAATACTAACCTTGATAATTTCAAATTACAGCTGGTTGATAAATCTCATATTTTCTTGGGTCAATCTGGTGTTGGAAAGTCCTCACTAATCAACTGCCTCATTCCTGACTTAGATCTCAGAGTTAATGAGATTTCAAGTAAAAGCAAGCTTGGCAAACACACGACGACCAACACAACAATCTATCATATTCCGAGTGGTGGAGATTTAATTGACTCT
>CALKDH010000052.1 GCA_938086805.1 uncultured PS1 clade bacterium
GGGAACTTATAGTTCGCCGCTTTCTTCAACCAACCTTTAGGTGATCCACAACCACCGTCTCCACCGTCAGCTACCCTGCATCCTTGATAGTACTCAGGCCACTCGATGAAAACAAAGCCATCAGCGTCAGTAAAGTTAGGAGTCCAGTTAAAGATCAATGTGGCACGCCCTTCTCTCTTAGCAGCGTCAAGTTCTGCCCAAAGAGCATCACCACTTCCAGCAAACTTAACCATCCACTCGTCACCTAATAAAGCTTTCACACGGTTAGGATATACATCACCATGCCAACTTTGTGGTCCTTCTAGGATACGACCTTTACCACCTGAGTCAGTTGTTGAAAAGACATCTGCACAATTTTTAAGCGCTTCATAGTTTGGAAGACCTGGGCACATATTTTCATCAATTACCCACTGAGGAACACCAACTTCTTCTAGAGTCATTGCCTCATGAGTACCCGCATCAATTAGGCCACCCTTTGCCATAGCATTATAGAATGAAGCTCCAAAAGTTGATTGCCAAACCTCGTGAGAGATAGTTACATCACCGTTACGGATGGATTCATAAACACCCTGAGTATCAGCAGAAACGTATTCAACGTTGTTGCCCATATCCTCAAAGATACCTCCAATAACGTAAGCCATAACTATTTGGCTTGACCAGTTATGAGTCGGAATAACAATTGGCTTTGATGAGTCAGCAATAGCCTGACCGGATACCGTAGCCAAAGTCATCGTCAAAGCAGCTGCAGCTACTTTAGTTGTAAACTTGTTCATTTACTTCTCCTTTATTTTGTTACATTAAATATTTAATAAACATTTAACAAAAAATGGCTTAATAACAAATACTGCTAAAAAGACCATACTAACACTCTTGAAAATCAATTACTTTTCCAAGATTGTTTCTCCCTTTAAGAAAACTACATTCTAACTCGAGTCTTCTCAGGATCATAAAATGGAAATCTAACTACCTTTGCAGGTAAGCGTTTTTGATGACCATCTAATTTACCTATTTCAACATCAGTCCCAATTTCTGAGTCTGAAACTGAAATCCTACATAGCGCAATGTTCTTTTTAAGAATTGGCGAACGTGTTGCACTTGTAATAATTCCAATCTGTTGTTTCCCAATATACACCCCATCTCCATGGAGCGCAACTTCATTACCATCTAATTCTAACCCAACCAATACTCTTTGTGGAGAATTCTTGCGAAGAATTAAAGATTCCTTTCCAGAAAAATCATCCTCTTTTGTCTTGAGAGGAACGGTAAAAGAAATACCCGCTTCAAATGGATCAGTCTGGTCACAGAACTCATATCCAGCGAATATTAATCCCGCTTCAATTCTGAGCATGTCAAGCGCATTAAGCCCCAAAGGACATATACCGAACTCTTCGCCTGCCTCTGAAATAGCATCCCAAACCGCCTCGCAATCATTTGGATGGGCGAATACCTCGTAACCAAGCTCACCAGAATACCCCGTTC
The DNA here is from genome assembly GCA_938086805.1 of uncultured PS1 clade bacterium. Taxonomy (GTDB): domain Bacteria; phylum Pseudomonadota; class Gammaproteobacteria; order PS1; family Pseudothioglobaceae; genus Pseudothioglobus. The sequence goes on from CALKDH010000052.1 coordinate 1,480, forward strand.
TTGATACCATTACAGGAATACCAAACTCTCCTCCAATTCGACCGATTGTGAAACGAAACCATTTAAGATCCTCAATCGTGGTTTGTAATTTTGGTGTCCAAATAATTTTAGAGAGTGTCTCTCTGCTCTTTGGACCCTGAACTGCAACATTATGAAGCTGGTCTGTTGAAGACTTCACTCGAACATCCAGCCCCCTATCATCAGCGATTTTTCTGAGTAGTTTGCCTCCATCGTCAGAGCCGCCAATCCATCTAAAGTTGTTATCATCAAGGCGGAAAAGTGTCCCATCATCAACCATACAGCCATTCTCGTAGCACATCGCGGAATAGACAACCTGACCAATGGCGAGCTTACGAACATCCTTGGTAATAGCGTACTGCATCAAAGCTTCAGCATCTTGACCGTAAACCTCAAACTTTCTAAGTGGTGCAAGGTCAATCATGACGACACCTTCACGGCACTGCCAGTATTCCTTGATTGCGCCCAAATTAGTGTACTCAAGCGGCAACCAATAACCATTATAGTTGTCAAAGTTTTTAGTTAATTTTGATGTATTTTTGTGAAAACCAGTTTCTTTTGTCATAGTCGGAATGGATTGTGGGTCAGGCCTAAATGCCGTTGCCGATGAAAAATTGTTAGACTCATCATAAATCCTAACATGAATATCAGTTGGATTCCAGCCGTTTGCCGAAGTTGTATCATCTGGACACGCTGATGAAACGCATACCAAATCATCCACAGCCCTTAAAAGTACATAATCTCCTGGCCTCGACCATGAGACATCAGAGGTTAAAGAGTGGCACTCTTCAATTGCTGTATTAAAAAAGAGGTTGACCGCAGCCCAATTTCTTCTGGGCTTGACTCCATATTCAGCCAAGGATTTATTAAAGTTGTCAGTACAGCTGATATGCCCAGGAAACCCTCTATCTTCATAATATTTGGCATTGCATGCCAAACCAAAAGTATCATGACGACAGACTGTATCTTGAATGACTTCAACTAGTGGAATCGAATTCTGATTATAAAACTTGTCGTGGGTCCCTGGAGCAGGATAGCTCGCCAGCATCTGAGATCGAGTGACTGTCGGATCAAGGCATAACTCCTCATTATTATTTAAATCTTCAACTAGAAAGGCCTGAAAATCTGAGCATTGTTGGCCCTCGACATCAATAATTTGTATGTATTGTCCTGCCTTTACTTTATATGCAACCGCGCTAGAATCTTTGACTCTAATCTCTTTAGAGGGTTTTGCTAGTGGCTCTGGAAGCCGATCAGAGGGTTTTGTAGGGTTTTTTCTTAAAACGTTAATCAAAATTTCTGTGGGTGAGTCCTGCTGATCAACTTGCATTGGACCACCCTTTGCATCAAACACGCATAATAGGTCATTATTAATATCGAATGATTGTCTTGAATCTGCAGGACTAGAGTCTTCAAAAAGCTCTGAAGTTTCTATTTCCTTTGGTTTAATCTTAATTGTATCAAGAATTGCTCTAAGCATTTCAGAGCAATCGTTTGAAGAAACTTTGGTAGGTTTTAAAGATGTGTTTGTCTTCCAATTTAATGATGCAAGAGCAGAAGATTTTTTTGAGTCAAATGCAAGAACGCTGCACTTTTGATCACCTTCAACATCAACTATTTCGACTGAGTCTCCTTTTTTTAAATCAATCGAAATCGCCTCTCCACCATGTATTTGGTAGGTTTCACGATTTCCATCATATCTAATATTTGAAACTCTCATTAATTAAAACCCCTTTTAATAATGTTTGAGTATACATTTAATTGTTTAAATTTTTTAAAATAATCTCTTCACTCAAAAAGCACTTTTTTAGTTTATTCAGCACCTCAGGGGGTGAGGTGCCGATAAACCAAGGAGGAAACTTCTAGGGATTGACTCCCAAAAACCTCCCCCTTTTAATTCACTTACTGTAATTAAAATTTACGGTAAGCGTTATTAAGATCGACCATTGGATGATTTTCTGACATCTGGAACTTGATTAAAAGTTCACGGGCAATCATATCCCTCTCTTGCTGATTATCAGGTAATTTAATAGAGTCAGGAATCGTCACCCAGCCATTGATATTTCTATCAAATACAGCGGCTTGATCCTCTTCATAACCCATATGAACGTCCTCTAACCAGTTCAAATCTTTCCAACCCATCTTGTCGATATACTTCTGCAAGAAAGGAGTAATAAACTTAAGGTCAGGAACAAGGTTTACGTCATATCGATAACCAATATGCTGACCAATATCTTTTTCACGATCCGTGTCAAGACCATCAGCTCCAACAACAAACTCTTCTTCTTTATTGCTCATAATTTCTCCTATCTTTAAAAGCGTGTCATATCTGGACGACCAACAGTATGCTGTGAACCTGCAATAGGAACTTGAGCACATGCTGATGCTTCCATAGTTAAAGCAGCCAAATCTTCAGGCTCTAGTGAGTGAATATTTGTCTTACCGCAAGCACGAGCAAAAAGCTGGCACTCTATAGCTAAAGTATGTAAAAAGTTATAAACCCTCTCTGAAGCCGCATCTGGATCTAGTCTCTGCCTTAGAACTGGATCTTGAGTCGCAACACCAACAGGACAACGACCTGTATGACAGTGATAACACTCGCCCGCGTTAACGCCCATTTCTTTAGGATAGTCTGCTTCAGGAATATCCCTGTTACAGTTAAGTGCCATAAGCGAAGCATGACCGATCGCAACTGCGTCAGCACCTAAAGCTACAGCCTTTGCAACGTCACCACCGTTACGAATACCACCAGCATAAACCAGTGAGATTCTACCTGTCATGCCGACATCGTCAATCGCTCTTCTAGCCTGACGAATCGCAGCAATTCCAGGGACGCCTGTCTCTTCAGTCGCTAGATGAGGTCCAGCAGCGGTTCCGCCTTCCATACCATCAATATAGATACTGTCACAACCCGTTTTAGCAGCCATACGCACGTCGTCGTAGACTCGAGCAGCGCCCAGCTTTAATTGAATTGGGATTTGTCCATCTGTTGCTTCACGAATCTCTTCAATTTTAAGAGCCAAATCATCTGGACCTAGCCAGTCTGGATGTCTCGCTGGAGATCTCTGGTCAATTCCAGCTGGTAGTGAACGCATTTCAGCTACCTGGTCTGTCACTTTTTGACCCATTAGGTGGCCACCAAGTCCAACTTTACATCCTTGTCCAATGAAGAATTCAACACTGTCAGCAAGACGTAAATGGTTTGGGTTAAAACCATAACGAGACTGAATACATTGATAAAACCACTTGTCTGAATAGCGTCTCTCATCAGGGATCATTCCGCCCTCTCCCGAGCACGTTGCAGTACCCGCCATAGTTGCACCTCTTGCTAAAGCCGTTTTAGCTTCATAGCTCAGCGCTCCAAAGCTCATACCCGTAATGTAGATAGGAATGTCAAGCTCTAACGGTCTTGGCGCTTCAGGACCAATAATAGTTTTAGTTAAACACTTCTCTCTGTAGCCCTCGATAACGAAACGCGTAAGAGTTCCTGGCATAAAAGTCAAATCGTCCCATGTCGGGATCTTTTTGAATAGAGAGAAACCTCTCATTCTGTAACGACCCAAATCAGATTTGATATGGATGTCATCCATCACACCCTTAGGAAAGATAAAACTTTTACCTAGTCTGCTTTTTTCGTCTATATCACTCATAATATTTCCTTTAGTTAAATTTGTTAAAAGTCCGATTAAAGAATAAGTTTTTTCTCGTTAGGCTCTAAGTTGTCATAGTTCCATAATGTCTTACCAGAAACATACTTTTGCATCTTCTCTATACCATTTGGAGCCTTCATGTCGTAGTTACCTAATTTTTCAGTAAGATATCGAATATCAAGCTCTGTCATTTCACCCGGAACGCAGTCCACTCCAAGTTCCTCAACTTCACCGCCTACATAAATAGTGCCGTCATACATTGAGTCACCTAGGTTCATCCCAGCATCACCAAGTATGATCATACGACCACGCTGCATCATGAATCCAGAAAAAGCTCCAGTTTTACCACCAACAATAATAGTTCCACCTTTTTGGTCGATTCCAGTTCGAGCACCAACGCTTCCTTTACATACGAGGTCTCCACCACGAATTGCAGCGCCAAATGTTGATCCAGCATTACCATCAATAACAACGGTTCCAGCCATCATGTTTTCAGCACATGACCAGCCTACTCGGCCCTTGATATGAACATTTGGTCCATCAATCAACCCACACCCAAAATAACCCAAGCTGTCACTAAAAGTTAAGTTAAGGCGATTCAAGATTCCAACGCCAACACCATGTCTTGACATCGGATTATCTACAGTTATATCGCCAATACCTTTTTCCATTAACTCTCTAATCTCACGGTTAATTTCTCTAGGTGTCATATCTTGCGCATCAATCGTGGCACTCTTGCTTGTATCGACATCAAAGGAATGAAAATACGTCAAATTTTCACTTTCATCAATCGAGAAAAATCTTTGCTGAGTTCTTCCCTTTAACTGCTCTTCATGAAGTCCCATTTCATGAGACTTATCCTGTTTTAGTTTTGCCATACTTTTACCTCCCCGTGATATGGGTCAAATGTTTCAATACGATGATCGAACAACGTTCTAATTGCGACCTCTTCAGAAGCCAAAGCAATCATATCATCACCCTCGTATACAACCATAGGCTTGGCAGCCATAACGTCTTTAGCCATACCAAGTTGGTCTCTAGTTGCTACTAGATAAGTAAATACACCGTCTAAGTACTCAACAGAGTCTTTCATAGCTGACTCCAAGTCCTGCCCTTGATTCATTCTGTCTGCGATGTAAACTGCTATAAGTTCTGAGTCACAGTTTGAAGAAAAACGATGCCCTTTAAGTTCTAGTGCACGTCTATTAGTCCAGTAGTTAGTAAGCTGACCGTTATGAACAACAGACACGTCACTAAATGGGTAAGCCCAGTATGGATGTGCAGAGCGGATATCGACATCTGACTCAGTTGCCATTCTTGTGTGACCGATGCCGTGTGTACCATTAAACGAGTTAAGACCATATTGCTCAGATACCTCAGCAGCATCACCTAGATCCTTAATTAATTCAAGTGAATTACCAATTGATAAAATTTCAACACCTTCAATATCTTCAACAAAGTCTGCCAACTTTTTCATATCACCTGAGAATTGAATCTCGTAACGATGAGAATACTCAGTAGCATTCTCTTTCTTGACAATCTTGGCGCCCAAATCCTCCATTCTTGAGACAACAGCGGCAATTCTATCTTCAATCGCAGCATGTATATCAAAACTTCCCTCAAGATCAGCTGCCTCAGCAACTTTAAACCTAACGATATGGTTCCCATTATCTTCGCCATACATAGCGTAACCAGTTGAATCTGGACCCCTATGCTTCAAAGCTTGCAACATTGCTGTCATTTGCTCACCAATGTTTACATCTTTTCCGGCGTTCTTATGAATAATTCCCGCTATTCCACACATAAAATAATCTCCCTTTCCCTAAAAATTGCCCGCCGTCAGGCGGGCACTCTAAATTAACTTAATCGAAACTAGCCTAAGGCAAGCAGTCCAAATAAGTCTCAATATCCCAATCTGTAACCGTGTGATTGAAACGCTCCCACTCATCGGTCTTGTAATGGTGGTAAACCTTATACATCTCATCTGGCATTGCAGACTTGATGACCTCATCGTTTGCAAGCTCATTCATAGCGTCACCAAGTGACATAGGTAATTTTTTAACATCTTTACCTGCCTCCATGGCTTCGTAAATATTTCTCTCTTCTGCTTCACCCGCATCAATATTGTTATCGATTCCATCACCCATGGCTTTAAGGAGCGCAGAACCCATTAGATATGGATTAACCATCGAGTCCACTGAACGATACTCAAATCGACCAGGAGCAGACACACGTAGCGCACATGTTCTGTTTTGGTAACCCCAGTCAGCAAAAATTGGAGCCCAGAATCCTGTATCCCAAAGACGACGGTATGAATTAACTGTCGAAGAGCCAATAGATGTTAGCGCTGGTAAATGCTTAATAACGCCACCAATTGAATTTAGACCAATTGGGCCAGGCATTTTTTCATCAATAGATGGATCCGGCATAAATGTGTTTTCACCGCCCTCTTTATAAGTAAAGACGCCTGGCATTCCAGGAAGCTCTCCATCACCTGAGGCAATTTCTGGATGAAAGACATCCTTACCACCCTTCCACAATGACATGTTATGGTGACAGCCCGACGCTGACACACCCATAAATGGCTTACTCATAAAGCATGCAATTAACCCAAACTCACGAGCCACCTGAGCACAAATTTGACGATAAGTCGTTAAGCGGTCAGCATTTCTGAGAACGTCATCAAACTGAGTATTAAGCTCTAACTGACCTGGTGCGTCTTCGTGGTCACCCTGGATAATGTCGAGTCCCATTTGCTCAGAGTACTCAATAACCTTCATAAAGACTGGACGAAGCTCTTCAAATTGATCGATGTGGTAGCAGTTTGGCTTTGTGACTCCACCATCGGTTCCACCATTTTCACCACGCTTAAGCCACATCATTTCAGGCTCAGTTCCGCAGCGCATATCTAAACCATACTGATCTTGGAATTCTTTGTGCTGTCTGTAGAGATTTCCTCTGCAGTCAGAAGTTAATGCTGCACCAGGGTTGTCACGCTCTTCGCGGTTTCTGTAAAGTCTACAAAAAACTCTAGCGACTCTCTTATCCCATGGAAGTTGGCAGAAAGTATCTGGATCGGGAATACCGACCAGTTCTGATGATTCTGGACCATAACCAATATAACTTCCATGGCGATCAACGAATAAGTTTGCTGTTGAGCCATATACTAATTGAAATCCCTTTTCAGCTAATCTCTCCCAGTGACGTGCAGGAATACCTTTACCTACGATACGGCCAGTAACTGAAACAAATTGATAATATACATATGTAACACCTAAAGCATCGATTTTAGCTTTAACTTCTTTAACAAGTTTATCGCGTCCAGGTTCATTAACGTGTTGTTCTAAATCTGTCATTTAATCTCTCCGAAAAAATAAAAAAAATCTTTTTAAGATTTGCCCCCTAGTAGACTTTATTTAGATTCTTAGTTAATTAACCTAAATAAAAACCAGACAATTTACTAATAAAGAATTGAGAAAGTACTCCAAACATGATTCAATTTCATGACCCTTAATAACAAGGGTTTTAGTAAATTAATATCGGAGTATACTCCTGTTGATATTCCATTGTCAAGAAATTTTTTTTATTTTAAAGAAATTAAATAAAGTCTTGATTTTCTTCTAAATTTTGATAAAAAAACAAGAAAAAAAACTGAAAAAGTTTTAATTTACGGAAGGATGTATTTTTAAGTAAAAAACCTTCTTTAAGCTCACTGATCACTCTCAATCAGAGGCATTGGAGGCGATGACAGTTAAAAACTGGCACTCATCACTGATAATCTTTTTAGGGCCGTGCGGAGTATCAGAATCAAAATAAAGAGAGTCCCCTTTTTTGAAGTGGTAGACCTTGTTGCCATAAAAATAATCCATCTGTCCTTTGAGCATATAGATGAACTCTACGCCTTTATGTTGAAATTCAGGAAACTCATAATCTCTAGACGAAATGGTAATTAAACATGGTTCAACCTTTAAAGAGCCTCCAACAGTGTGACCTAATAACTGGTAGTGCCTGCTCTCATCAGAGCCAGCCCTTTCTATCGTTAAACCATTGCCTGATTTAATGAAAGTGGGCTCAACATCTTTGTCATGCTGTCTGAATAATGAGGTAATGGAAATGTTAAGCGCATGACAGATCAACTGAATTGTTTTTAGAGAGGCGCTTATCTGACCATTTTCTATTTTTGAGAGCATGCTTGCAGAGAGCAGCGACTGTTTGGATAGCTGCTGAAGAGTTACGCCGGCATTTTTTCGTGCCATTCGCACCTGCTTGCCTATTGAGGCCTCTAGCTGCTTATCACTTCCAAAACTTGGAAGGTTTTTGTTGATAATGGATACGCCCTTCTCTTTTGGCATTGGTTTTTTCGATGAAGCCACGACTCATTAATTTACTAAGAATAAAAAAAATTATACTACAAGGAAAATTAGTAGATTAAAGAATTAAACAACAAATTACACTAAGCTCTAGAGCGCCTACTTCTTCTCTGTTTTGTTGGCTTAGAATCGTCACCTTTAAAGATCAATTTTGATCCCTCTGACATGGCACCCACCTTCTGTTCAATTTCTTCAAGGGTTGGAGGCGATGAAACGCTGTGCTGGTCCATTGCTTTTCTCATTGCCTTGACATGTTTAAAGCTAGTCCCGCAGCAACCCCCAATGATTTTTGCGCCAGAGTTCATAGCGATCTGCACATACTCAGACATGAGCTCTTCAGTTCCCGAGTACATAATATTCCCGTCAACAAACTCTGGAATACCGCAGTTTGCTTTTGAAATAACGACCGTACCTGAATCAACATTTTTTGAAATGTCATTGATTGTTGCCAAGAGGTCGGGCGCTCCAATTCCACAGTTTGCACCGAACCCACTTAAATTTAGATCTTTGGACCTTTTGGCAAGGTTAGAAGGAGTAATTCCCATCATTGTTTTTCCTGCTGTATCAAAACTCATGGT
>CALKDH010000053.1 GCA_938086805.1 uncultured PS1 clade bacterium
TAAGTATTGTTTTTTTCAAGATTAATCTTTGAAATAGTGTAAAAAAATAAATTTTGCAAATTAATATTTTTTTTAGGAGTATCAATGGTAAATATTCATTGGCTTGGAACTGGACTCTCTGCAATTCCTGGTTTAAAAATGCTGATTGAGAATGGACACTCAGTCATAGTTTACAACCGAACCGTTGAAAAAGCATTAGAAGCTTTGTCCGATGTAAAAGGAGATTACCAGGTCTTTGCATTTTCAATTAAGAGTGTTGAGCAAAATGTGACTGCAGGCGATATAGTGGTTTCTATGCTTCCTGGCAACTTTCATGTTCCTATTGCAGAGCTTTGCCTTTCTGTAAATGCTCATTTTGTTTCAAGCTCATATATCTCAGATGAAATGAGAGCTTTGAATAGTGCAGCAAGAAAAAAAAATTTATGTTTTGTTAACGAGGTTGGACTCGATCCTGGGATTGATCATAGCATGTCCCATGCTTTGGTTGAGGACTACAAAAATTCGGCTGAATTTTCAGCAAAAAATGAACACTCTTTTCTGAGTTACTGTGGGGGTTTGAGTGATATTCCAAATGACTTTTGCTATAAGTTTAGTTGGTCCCCTTTGGGTGTCCTAAAAGCCTTGATGTCAACTTCTGTAAGTATTCGTGATGGCGAAGTTTTCACAGTTACAAAGCCCTGGGAGTCTGTAGAGCTTTATCCGCTTCCAATGCCGTGGGGTGAAGATGAGTTTGAGGTTTATCCTAATCGTGACTCGCTTCCATTTATTGAGCAATACCAGATGGATGATGACCTTAATATTAAACAATTTGTCAGAGGAACGCTTAGATACAAAGGGTGGAAAAATGCATGGGGTGAAATCTTTTCAGAAGTTGATACTCTGGATCCTTCTATTGCAGAGAGTCGCTTGAAAGAAATCAGTGATGATTTATGGGATAAATATTCGTACAAAGATGGCGAGGTTGATCGAGTTATTCTAACTGTTGAGTTAAAAGTTGAAAATGAATCTCAGATAGTTTGGCACAAACAATATCTTATGGATACTCTTGGAAATCACAAAGGGAGTGCTATGGCGCAACTGGTTTCATGTTCAGTAGCGCTTGCTGTTGAGGCAGTTCTAGGTAATGAGATTTCCTATGGAGTATCTGCTGCACCTCATCAGAGCGAATTAGTTAGTCGATGGTTAGGGCAGGCTGAGGAAATTAGTGATCACTTTGTTTTAATTGATCATTTGAAATAAACACTTTGTGAATCAGACTTATCATAATTTTGATCAAGAAACTAAGGGCTGGGTCGATTTAATTCAGCCTAGAGTGCCTAGTACAAAATTGACTGTTGATGTAAATGCTAAGTGGGTTGTAGTTGGAGCAGGATATACGGGCCTCTCATGCGCCAGAAGACTCGCAGAGCTTCACCCTAATGAAAAGATTTTCTTGATAGAAGCTAGAGAGATTGGTCAAAGCGCATCTGGTCGAAATTCAGGGTATGCAGTGGCCCATAGTCACTTTTCTGGAGGCTACCAAAAGACTCAGTTAGAAAACTATCAAAGGATTGATCGTATTAATCAGAGTGGTCTTAAATCACTTAAATCCATAATTGAAAACAATCAAATTGAGTGTGACTATAAAGACTCAGGAATCTATCATTTGGCTGCTGATAAAAACTCATCTGAGGAGTCAGATCAGTTTGTAGATTATCTTCAAAAGAGACAAATTGAGCATATTGAACTTTCAAAAGACCAGATCAAAATAGAGCTTGGCACAAATTGGTACCAAAAGGGTGTAAAGGTTAAAGATGGAGCTTTAGTTCAGCCAGCTAAATTAGTTTTTGGATTGGCTGATAGTCTTCCAAGTAATGTTGAGCTGTATGAAAACACGCCAGTATTGGAGATTGATATGGGAAGGGTCAGTACAATAAAAACTCCAAGTTCAATCTTAAAGGCTGAGAATATTATTATGGCTTGCAACTATGAGCCTATTGCCAAAGGTAAGCTTAAACAAAGAGTGGTTGGTGTTACCCTGTCAGGTAGTATTACTCGAGTTTTAAGCCAGGACGAGTTTGAAATGCTTGGTAGTGAATCATCATGGGGGGTTTTGTCACTTCATAGTGGCGGTGCAACTGTCAGGCTTACTGAGGATAAGAGGATTTCAATCAGAAACACTGCTGAATATAATAATCATCGTTTATTAAACCCTAAGCAGCTTAAGAATAGACAAGAGATTCATCGTCAAGCATTTAATAATAGATTTCCTGAGTTAAGCCATGTAAATTTTGAGCATCTATACTCTGGCGTAGAGGGGGTAACTGCAAACAAAACAAATATCTTCAAAAGGTTGTCAGATAATTTGTTTTATGCCGGATGCTACAATGGCTCAGGTATCACTAAGGGCACTGCTTTTGGCCTTGCTATGGCAGATTATGCCTGTGGCAACGATGAAGATTTGGTCCACGACTGCCTCTCAATAGCAGAGGCCAAATGGCTCCCACCAAAGCCTATATTGGACTTAGGGGCATGGTATATCACCAAACAAAGATTTAAAGGCGTTGGTAAGGATAGATAATTTAAGATATTAAACCAGGTGTTTGATTTTAGCTCCAAGTTCAATAAAACTGCCTTTTATTTTTCCAAACTTTTGATTATTATTACTGGTTGGTTTTAAGGGTAGAGAGTCTTCATTTTCATTTGCAAAGGCCTCAGCTATGGATTTGCCAAAATAAGTTCCAGGACCTATACCTCTTCCAGAGTATCCAAAGACAGAATAGGCATTTTTTCCAAAACGATATATTTTTGGAATGTGATCATCTGTCATTGAAATTTCACCACCCCAAAAATAATCAAAAGGAATTTTTTTAAGAGAAGGGTACAAAGAGCAAGCCTTTCTTCTAGCCCAGGTTGAATGAATTTTAGATATATTTTGACCAAGATTACCAATTCCTCCAATAATAAAGCGGTTATGATTATCAATTCGAAAAGATGACATAACAGTTGCTGTATCCCAGCATCCATGACTTTTTGGCAAAATGCTTTTAATGATCTCTTTTGAAAGAGGCCTGGTCGCTGCTTGAAAATAATAAACTGGCGTATATTTTGGGGATGGTATGCCTGAAATACCATTAAGATAAGCGTTTGTAGCAATTAAAAGTTTCTTAGATTTAATTGATCCTTTTTCAGTATGGGTAATCCAACAATCATTTTGAAATTCAATTTTGGTTGCAAGTGATGATTCAAAAATATGAGCACCTTTGGACTTGGCTACCCTTGCAAGGCCTATACAATAGCTTAGTGGGTTAATTGTTCCGGCATTCTCGTTTAGAAGTGATCCATGAAAAGAAGATGAGCCAGTTGCTAATTCAGTTTCACTATTGTCTAACAATTTTAGTTTAGCACCTCTTTCAGATAGCTGACGGTGACGATTTTGAATATCGTTTAAACCTTTTTGCGAATGCGCACAATGAAGCGTACCAGTGCGATTTGCATTGCAGATAATATTATTTTTATTAATGAGACTGAATACAAGGTCTGGTGCACTAGCAAGAGCCTGATTAAGTTTAATTCCTTCATTTTTTCCTAGAATTACTTCAACTTTTTTTGGAGGTAGCCATAGCCCTGCATTGACTAAGCCAACATTTCGACCAGAGCCTCCATATCCAATTTGTTGATCAATAAGAGTTACAGATAGACCATTTTCGGCAGCTGTTAATGCAGCAGAGCAACCGGTATAACCTCCACCTACAATTGTTATATCAGAATCAATAGAGCCTTTAAGTGACGCAAAGGTTGCCTTTTCTTCTGAGGTTTCTTTCCAGAGATTATTTTGCTTCATTTGTGTATGTCTTTTCACAATGTAACTTAACAAATAAAAAAGACGCTATTAAGCGTCTTTTTAATCGACCTATCTATATTTAAGGAAGAAGTGTCGCTCCAGTTTCCATGCGAATGACTTGTCCATCTTTGATTTGATGAAAAGCGAGAACTGCCTCACGAGTTCCATCTGGAAAGCTCATAACACCATGAGTAACCATAGCTTCATCACTCTCATAAAGGCATCTAGATTCATGTGTTACAAAATCATCACTATTCATCATAAATGTGAACATTTCCATAGCCTCTGATTTATTTTTTTTAGAGTTATCCAGGTGCATAATAAATTGATAATCATCATGAAGGGTGGCTGCATAAGCCTCCATATCATTTGCTTCTCTTGCTGCTTCTTGTGCTTCGTATACTGACATAATGTCTCCTTATAAATAAAGTTAAGATGTTACAAAATATATAATAATTACTACTAACGGTATCAGAGGTCTGATGGCATTTTTGACATCATGTTCAGCTCCATCAAACGTTGGAATTAGTTTTAAAACTTGTCCTCCATTAAAGACCACTGACATCGTGCAAAAAACAGCCATTACAGCTAATAATTCTTTTGTGCCAGTAAACCCACCTATTCCAAATAATGTAGCTATAAGCATCAACACAACTCCGCACATAATAAATCCAGCAGGTTTTAATGCATAGCCTGCCTGAGGTGAATCCATACGAAGAGATGATTCTGCAAATTTTTGAGAATTAAATGCTAATTGGATGGCAAAAAAACCACCAAACAGAATTAAAAAAGCATGACAAAGAACTGGAATACTCATAAAACCTCCTAGGTAATTAATTACTTGTTAAGATTAACAAGCATATTAAGTATACTAAATTTTAATTATAAAAACATGTAATTAATATTTAGAAATTATGGATATAACTAAAATACAAAATCAACTCAGAGATTTCGCATCAGAAAGGGATTGGGAGCAGTTCCACACTCCAAAAAATCTATCTATGGCACTCAGCGTTGAAGCCTCAGAACTTGTTGAAATTTTTCAGTGGCTTACCCCTAAAGAATCAACTTTTCCAGACGAAAAACAGTCTGACTCAATTCGAAGTGAGGTGGCTGATATTGCAATGTACCTCATTCGCTTTTGTGACGTTTTAGAGATTGACTTAGAGAAGGCAATCGAAGAGAAGTTAACTCAAAATAAGAGTAAATATCCTGTCGAACTATCTAAGGGCAGTGCAAAAAAATACGATCAGTTAAACAACTAGTTAGATTTCAACTTTGTAGCACTCGTATGGCTTTCCTGATGAGGGTTGAAGGTTGATGTAGTCATCTGAAAGCACAACAATCTCTTCAGAATTTTTTTCATTCAGTTTAAATTCATCTTGCAGACTAAAATACTCTTCTAGCCAAGGATGATTTCTATTTCTGACTTTAATATCACTAATCATACTCACTAAATTTTGACCTTCGATTTCCCAGACACCTGAACCTAGTGCGCTGTAAAAAACTTTGACTTTATTTTCTTCAACTGGAAAATCAACGATTAGCTCACCAAAGCTATTCCAAGTACCATCTTTCTTGTAGCGAATCATCTCAAAAGCTGAATAGCCGGGATAAATATCTTTACAGACCCAATTACCAAGAATTTCATTTTCGTAGAAACGAGGGGACATTGCTGCGAATGAGTTCGAAGCAAATACAAGTAAAAAAATTGCAGTCAAAAAAGATTTCATAGAGGACATTTTATATCTGCGTATTTAAAAAAAAATGAAGTATTAATGAATTTTGTGCGAATTTAATTCCTATTCTTAAGTTTATCTCCCATCTCAATAATCTTATCACTTACTGTTTTTTTAAAGATAAATGGGAATACTCCATGTACCATTGCTACTATAAATAATCGAAATAAACCAAAGCTATACTTCCATGAAATGATAAGATGCTGAAAGTAGGTTTCACCAACCTCATTAGGGTGCTTATTAAATAAATTTGACATAGCAATATTCTCTTCAAATCTCTTAAGTTTAATCCCAGTATATACGCATAGAAAAATGTGGTTATTAATTTTTTAATATAATAAAATGACAATTTTAATTAGGGAGGTAATTTGATGCTTAAGGTCCTAACAAAAGAACAGATTGAGCAATACAATGATGAGGGTTTTATTTCTCCTGTTAGGGTCATTTCAGAGCAAGAAGCCGTCTCAATTAGAGATGAACTTGAACAAGTTGAGAAAGAGTTTCCAGAAGAAATAAATTCCGAAAATAGAAATAATCTTCATCTTTCATTTGCTTTTTTAGATGCTCTTGCCCACAATAAAATTATTGTAGATGCGATCGAGGACTTAATTGGGCCGAACATCTCGCTATGGGCATCAGTAATGTTTATCAAGGAGCCATCCTCGAAGCATTACGTCAGCTGGCACCAGGATGCAACTTATATGGGCCTTGACAGCTTAAACTTTCCCACTCCTTGGATTGCTCTTAGTCCAAGCAATAGAGATACAGGCTGCATGACAATGATTGCAGGTAGTCATAAAACAAAAATCAAGGAACATAAAGATACGTATGCTGAGAATAATATTTTGACTAGAGGTCAGGTGATTCAAGATGTTGACGAAAGCAAGGCTGTAGATCTTATTTTAGAGCCTGGAGAAATGTCAATTCACCACGGCGCGGTTATCCATGGCTCTCAGCCAAATACTAGTAATAATAGGAGAATTGGCTTCTCACTTCAATCCTATATGCCAAATAACGTTAGGCAGATTGTTGGCCGAAATCTTTGGACTCATGTTAGGGGCCAGAAAAGACAGGATGAAGATGGTATGTTGCTAGATCGACCCAGGTTTAATATGGATCCAAAGACAGTTGCACAAAGAAAGATTGCAAATGAAAACTTGTCTGAAATACTCTATAAGGGAGCTAAAGAAAAACGAAATTATTAGTTATTTTTTTTGATCCATTCTATGATTTTCCTCACACCCTGAGAAGTTTTGGTTGGGCTCAAAATCTCACCAAGGACCCCGTGCTTTGAGGGATCATCTTTTGCTGAGAGTATTGGATTAAACACTTCAACGTTTTTTCCCATCTGAGAAATAATTCGTCGAGTGTACTTTGCAGAGACGACTCTATCGTTATCTGAAAACCAAAAAAGCATTGGTAGCTCAATCTTGCTATGATCAATTCGGCTAGCAGCTACTACAGAATCCTTTACAGCAAAAAGGGCTTTGGTGGGATAGCGGGTTGTCCAGCACCTCTCATGCTCAGAATTTTTAGGGACAAAGGAATGCTCTGTTCCTAAAATTAAAGGAATAAACCATTTAGCACCGGGCAATCTTAAAAAGTGACCTCTAAAAGATCTTGGTCCAAAGTTAGGTGAAATATATATGGCTGACTTAACTTTTATCTGCTCTTTTAAGAGACAATGAATCAATGAGCAGCCTGTTGAAGAACCAATAAGAATAATTTCATCACCTATTACCTCACCAATACTGATTGCCTCTTTAGTATCCGAAATCCAGTCCTTAAAAGTAGCTTCACTTAAAGCCATTCCGTCTTGACCGTGACCTGTCAATCTTGTAAAGAAAACATTTGCCTCTAT
>CALKDH010000054.1 GCA_938086805.1 uncultured PS1 clade bacterium
CTGTTCAATTTTATCAATCACCTCAACGGCTCTGATAGCTGTGCATGAAATAAATACAGCATCGGCATCATTCCTGTCAGCTTCAAGAGCCGCATTAAAGATACTTTGTGGGGTCACCAACGCCATGATTTCATTCTCCACTATTTTAAAACTGCTAAACACGGAAATCGATTTACCATGATCTTCTAAATACCTTGCAATACCAGTGTTAACATCATCTACGTAGGGGGTTAACACTGCAATTCGTTCTGCTCCGAAAAGATTAAGAGCTGCCAAAGATGATGTAAGCGGCGTCACAACCTTAATACCAGGGCGGGCGGCTTGTATGAGAGAGCATATTTTATCAAAACCCATTAAGGCCGTTCCAGAAGTACAACTATATGCCACTACGTCTAAACGCCCCTCAGGGACAATAAGAGAGGTCGCTTCAGTAATGAGCGGCTCCATCTGACGAAGAGATTCAGCTGTGCATTCCGGTGTATTGCGTATCCTACTTGTAAAAACAACGACATCATCACTGGGGCGCATATTCATAAAATCGCGTTCGGTAACATAATCGTTAGATAGAGCGACTAGACCAATTCTGTATTGCCCAGGTCCTTGGTCAAGTTCGGCGCTTTTACTCAAGAGTTCAAAGTTTTTAGTGACGTTCATTTATAAAACTCCAGAGTAAGAAATCATCTCGGTAGTATGTCATCTTTTTTCCTTTTAAATAGCTTGGTTAATTGTATATCAACTTGAGCTAAAGTCCAAATTTCGTTTGATGTGTGAGGGTGGATGTATATCTCTGAAGAATCAAAAAAAGGGCATCTCAATGCCCTAGAAGTTTAGAAAAATGTGCCTTAATAATCTAAGGCACATTTATCAAATTATTTTTTAGACATCTAACAATCTTAAAGCGCCATTAAGTAAGTCTTCTGACAAACCATGGTCACCAGAGTTATGCGCTTCGACACCTTGTTCGTGAAGCATAAGAGCGAAACTAATTAAAGTTGCATGCTTTGTTTGATCCAGCATGGCAATTTTATTTTCAACTTCTGATTTGAGCATTGGACATGCTCCAGCAAAAGCCATAGAGGGCAAAAGTAAAATCATAAAAGTTATAGAGAGCAATTTTTTCATTTTTATTCCTAAGTTGATATAAGAAATCAAAGTTTAGAATAAATAAAAATCTATCATGTGAAGTTTAGACGTTCTTTACAAAAAGATTGCGTGAAGTTAATTTTGAACAAAATACAAATTTCCTTTGATTTAGCTAGCAGTCCAATAAAACGATAATTTTCCTTTTTCAGGTTTACCGGTAGATGTTCTTGGCATTTGATCAAGAAAAATAATATGTTTTGGAATCATAAATTTTGCCATTCGATCTTTACAGTGCTGAATTAATTCTTGTTCACTTAGTTCGGCTTCAATCTTCTTAACAACGAACAACGCAATATCCTCTTCAACCATCTCACCAGGAACACCAATAGCAGCACAGTCCTCAACTTTTGGATGAGAAAGTGCTGCTTCCTCGACCTCATAAGCTGAGACCATTTCACCTTTGACACGAATCCGCTCACTCATTCTGTGCATGAAATAAAACCTACCTTGTTCATCCAGCTTGCCAATATCACCCGTATGGAACCATAAATTTCTCCAGCTTTTAAGAGTCTTTTCTGGCATGCCAAAATAACCACTGCACATGACCCCAGGCTCGAGAGGTCGGACTACCATTTCTCCTGGCACACCAGGAGGTAATGGATCATCATTTTCATCATGGATGGCTACTTCAAAATGAGGCAGAACGATTCCACCTGGGTGATCCCACTGTGGCGCAACTACCCATCCAGCATCTGTTGATCCATAGCCTCCACCAGGAACTAAATGCAAATTAAATCGCTCATCAAAATCTTTCTTTGGAACCGGGGCTGGAGTCCCCCAGCACCTTGTCACTTTGTGATCTTTTTCCTCTGGACAGCTTGGATGTGCCCATAAGAGCTGTTGAACAGAGCCTAACATCATGAACCAAGTGGCCCCATACTTTTTAGCTTCTGGCCAAAAATTTGAAACACTAAAGCGCTGACGCAGTATAACTCGACCTCCTGTCATCATGGTTGGAAGAATGTCATAGTAGGCTGGACCAATATGAGACAAGGGATAAAATGTGTATACACAATCATCCTTGGTTATCTTGTTGGGTTCAATTAAGTTTTCGGCTGTTCTAACTGCATAACGATGTGACAAAAGGCAACCTTTTGATACGCCAGTCGTTCCTGATGTAAAAAGAATTGTTGCAATGTCGGTATCTTTTGCAAACGAATCAACATGATCTTGGCAATTTGACAATAGATCATCAAAAGATATGATTAGAAGCTCCGGGAAAAGTTTTCGCGCCTGATCGACAGAATCCAACATAATTAAAATTTGAATGTTTGGTATTGATTCTCGAATCTGATCTAAAGCTTCAAGTTGAAGTCCTGAGGTAAACAATAATTTTGACCCTGTTTGGTCAAGCATTCGAGCCAGAGATTCGCCGCGCATTGCTGGGTTTATCGATACCTCTATCACGTTCGCTTTTTTTAAAGCATAAGTTAAAGCAAGATAATGAGCACTATTTTCAAGAAAAATATCTATGTACTCTAACTTTTCAGGGAAATGCTCCAACAAGCCATTAGTAATTCGATTTGTAAGAATCTCAAACTCAGTGTAAGTCAATGTCTCACCAGTTTCAGCAATAACTAGGAATTCACGCTCAGAAAATTTTTCTGCACATTCATGAAGAAGATTTCCAAGTGTAATTCTCAGTGGCATAGAACAGCCCTTTAGTAATAACTAATTTTTCTTATAGTGGACAATGTAATTCACACTGACGTCGTCACCAAGCTTGTATTTCTTAGTAATTGGATTATATGTCATCCCAATCATTGAGCTAATGGATAAATTATAAGCTCTAGACCACTCATCTATCTCACTTGGCCTAATGAACTTTTCATAGTGATGCGTGCCTTTAGGCAGAAGATTTAAAACATACTCTGCGCCAACAATTGCAAAAAAGTAAGATTTTGGATTCCTATTAATGGTTGAGAAGAAAACTTGACCACTCGGCTTGATTAGTTTGGAGCAAGCTTCAATAATGAGAGAGGGATCTGGAACATGCTCAAGCATCTCAAGACAAGCAATGACATCGAAAGAACCTGACTCAGATTGTGCAAGCTCTTCAGCTGAAATAAACTGATAATCAATATCCAATCCAGATTCTAAAAGGTGAAGTTTTGCGACCTCAAGTCCAGCCTCTGCAAGGTCAATTCCAACAACGCTGGCACCCTCAAGAGCCAGAGATTCACTGAGAATTCCGCCGCCGCAACCTATATCAAGGATTCGTTTACCCTCTAAAGATCCACCACACTGCTCTTTGATGTAATTAAGACGAAGCGGGTTGATGTCATGAAGTGGTTTAAACTCAGAGTTTCTATCCCACCAGCGCGCAGCTAGTGCTGCAAATTTATTTACCTCTTCGTGGTCAACATTTGGATTCATAGGGCCTTTACAAAGTCTAGAACTTCCTCAGCATGTCCATCAACTTTGACTTTGTCCCAATGCTTGAGAATATCACCCTCTGGGCTAATGACAAAAGTAGATCTAACGATACCAATATGTTCCTTGCCGTACATTTTTTTGAGCTTTAAGACATCGAACTCTTTACACAAAGACTCGTCCTCATCTGAAATTAAATCGATCGTGTAGTTAAACTTGTTAATGAATTTTTCATGAGACGCAATCGAGTCTCTCGAGACGCCATAGACAACTGAATTGTTTTCAGCGAAAGAGTCATTCAGCCTAGTAAAGTCGTTACCTTCAATAGTGCATCCTGGGGTGTCATCCTTTGGGTAAAAATAGAGCACAATATTCCTTCCTTGGTCGTCAGGAATGTTGACATTTTGATTACTTGTTGCAACACATGTAGTAGGGTTTACTTTATTCATATACGATATAATCTCATGGTTTAAATTAAAAGCATTCATTTTATCATTGATATGCAAAAAATCCGAAATTTTTCTATCATTGCTCACATCGATCACGGTAAGTCAACGATTGCTGATCGATTCATTCAATATTGCGGTGGTTTGAGTGATCGAGAGATGTCATCTCAGGTTCTCGACTCCATGGATATTGAGAAAGAGAGAGGGATTACAATCAAGTCGCAAAGTGTCTCATTGAACTACAAAGCTAAGGATGGGGAAACTTATCAGCTCAACTTTATTGATACGCCAGGACACGTAGATTTTTCATACGAAGTTTCTCGATCACTCTCTGCTTGTGAGGGGGCTTTGTTAATTGTTGATGCATCACAAGGTGTTGAGGCGCAGACCGTAGCAAACTGTTACACTGCTATAGATCAGGGTTTAGAGGTCTTAGCGGTTCTTAACAAGATTGATCTTCCAGCTGCTGAGCCGGAGAGAGTGGTCGATGAAATCGAAGATGTTGTCGGCGTTGAGGCTCATGATGCAGTTCATGCAAGTGCAAAATCTGGAATTGGAATAGAGGAAATATTAGAGCAGATTGTAGAAAAGATTCCATCTCCTGAAGGTGTAATTGATGCTCCGATCAAGGCACTAATTATCGATTCATGGTTTGATAACTACCTTGGAGTTGTCTCCTTAATTAGAGTTATTGATGGAGAGATCAAGGCTAAAACAAAAATTAAAATCTTCTCGAATAAAAATGAGCATTTAGTTGATGAGGTGGGTATTTTTACTCCCAAGAGAACTAAAACAGAAAGCCTCAAGGCGGGTGAGGTTGGTTATTTAATTGCCAGTATTAAAAATATCGATGGTGCTCCGGTTGGAGATACAATTACTGGAAGTAAAAACCCAGTAGAATTGCCACTAGATGGCTTTAAGCCAGTCCAGCCAAGGGTTTTTGCAGGTCTATTCCCAACTTCAGGTGAGGATTATGAAAAATTTAGAGATGCGCTTGGGAAGCTTCGCTTAAATGATGCAGCTTTGCAGTATGAGCCTGAAAATTCAGATGCCCTGGGTTTTGGTTTTCGAATTGGATTCTTAGGCCTTTTGCACATGGAGATTGTTCAAGAGAGACTTGAGCGTGAATATGATCTTGATTTGATTACAACGGCGCCAACGGTAATCTATGAGATATTAGACACTAAGGGCAATGTATCAAAAATTGATAGCCCTTCAAAACTTCCACCTGTTCAGACGATTCAAGAGTTTAGGGAGCCCATTATTACTGCTAATATTCTGGTTACCAGCGAATATGTAGGCCCTGTAATAAGTCTGTGCGTGGAAAAAAGAGGGGTTCAAAAAAGTATTAACTATATGGGTAGACAGGTATCTATCGTTTATGAATTACCCCTGAACGAAGTTGTTCTTGATTTCTTTGACAAGCTAAAGTCTGTCTCCAGAGGGTTTGCATCGATGGACTATCAATTTGAGCGCTACCAAGCCTCAGACTTAATCCGCTTAGATATTCTTATTAATAATGAAGGCGTTGATGCCTTGGCACTGATTATTCATAGGGACAACTCTGTCTACAAAGGGAGAGAGATTGCTGGAAAGATGAAAGAGCTTATTCCAAGGCAAATGTTCGATGTTGCTATTCAGGCCTGCATTGGAGTTAAGATTATTTCTCGTACCAATGTTAAAGCGCTCAGAAAAAATGTGACCGCAAAGTGCTATGGCGGAGATATAACTCGTAAAAGAAAGTTATTAGAGAAGCAAAAGAAGGGTAAGAAAAGAATGCGCTCTATCGGAAGGGTTGATATTCCGCAAGAAGCATTCCTTGCTGTTCTTCATATTGACTAAATTATCTCCTCAAGTTTTTGAAACCAATCAGTATGATCTTTGGTACATACGAGTGTAGGTTTAATTTCTGGAGTTTCCATGGTGCTTCCTAATGGAGCCATCATCCATCCTCTAGCAGGGGAAAATCTTGGCGCCCTAGAGCCGCATTTTTTACAAAACGCATTGCCAAAAGTATTTGGGGCTTCCATGACATACTCATCGACCTTATCCTTTCCTTTAAGCCATTTAAATTGATTTGCTTTGACGAATAGGTTCGTTGCAAATGCTGCACCCGTCACCTTTCTGCATCTCGAGCACTGACACATACCGAAAAACTCATACGGTCCTGAGAGTTCCCATGAAACTTGGCCACATAAGCATTCACCTTTTAGTATTTTGTATTCAGATGTCATAGGGCTAAAATTTCAAAAAATAATTTATTCCCAAAGTAAGACAAGACTAGTATGGCAAAGGCAATTTGAGTCAACAAAACAATTAACTTACCACGTATTCCAAATACCATATGTGCGAAAAGGATGCCAGCAAAACCAATCCAGGCCATGATTGATAGAATCGTCTTGTAAGTTAGTTGCTGAGTAAAAAAATCACTGATATACAAGTAGCCAGAGATTAATGAAAGCGTAAGCAGCAAGAAGCCCATCTTAAGAGTCTGGTATAAAAAATCTTCCATGGTTTGAAGTGCGGGTAGCTTATCTACAAAAGTGTTGTAGTTGTGTTCATGAAGAAGGCGCTCCTGAATACTCAATAGAAGCGATTGACCCACTGCTAGCGAGAGCAGCGCGTAGGCTCCAATTGATAAAAAAACATGCGCAGCAATGGAGATAGAGAGCAGCTTGCCCTGTGAGCCTGGATAGAGAAAAGCCACAATCACTGCAATTGCACTTAATGGATATACTATGATTCCAAGTGAGTGAATAGGCTTAGTAAATGAAGTTAAAAAAAGAATTGTTGCGACAACCCAGGCAACGAATGAAACGCTCACTGTTAACCCGAAAAAAACGCCTTCATGTTGCCAGAGCTCAAACAAAATATAGCCATGAGAAGAGCACGCAACAAAAAGCAGCAAGTTGACAATTATTCTGCGTTGATTAGTAACGGTATCTAATACAAAATATCGGGTAAGCAAAAGCCCAGCAATTAGGTACGTTATAAATGGTAGAGTGTGAAGTAATGGCATCTCTAGCAATGGCTTTGCAAAAGCTTATATAATAATATATTTCAGTCATCTAGAACATAATGTTTGATAATTTAACAGATCGTTTATCTAATAGTTTTAAAGCCCTCCAGGGGAAAAATAAGTTATCAGAAGCCAATATCAAGGAAGCTATTCGAGAAGTCAGAAGGTCTCTTCTTGAGGCCGATGTTGCGCTGGACGTTATTAAGTATTTTATTGATAGAGTTCAAACAAAGGCTATAGGTCTAAAAGTAGGCGAGGGCTTAAACCCATCTCAAGCGTTTATAAAATTAGTCGAGGCAGAGCTTACAGAGGTAATTGGTGGAAAAAATGAGTCTCTCAATCTTGCAACTCAGCCGCCTGCAGTGGTTATGGTTGCTGGTCTTCAAGGTTCTGGTAAGACAACCTCCATTGCAAAGTTGGCACGATTTTTAAAAGAAGAGCAAAAAAAGAAGGTTCTTGTGGTCAGTGCTGATGTGTATAGGCCAGCAGCGATAGAGCAGTTAAAGGTTTTAGCGTCAGAGATTGAGGTTGATTTTTTTCCATCTACTGTGGATGAGAAGCCAGAAAAAATTGTTGCTGAGGCAAAAAAACAGGCTCAATCGCAGTTCCATGATGTTCTTCTAGTTGATACAGCCGGAAGGTTGGCGATTGACGAACAGATGATGTCTGAGATACAAATACTTCAGAAACAAGTCAACCCTATTGAAACACTGTTTGTTGTAGATTCAATGACAGGTCAGGATGCAGCACATACTGCAAAAGCGTTTTCTGATGTCTTGCCGTTAACAGGTGTGATTTTGACTAAAACCGATGGTGATGCCAGAGGAGGTGCTGCGCTCTCAGTGAGGCATATTACTGGAAAACCCATTAAATTTATGGGTGTTGGAGAAAAGACTGACGCATTGGAATCGTTTCATCCTGATAGATTGGTTTCAAGAATCCTTGGAATGGGCGATGTGCTTTCGTTGGTTGATGAGATTTCCAAGAAGGTTGACCACAAAAAAGCACAAAAAAATGTTCAGAAGATGGCAAAGGGTCGCTTCGATTTGGATGATATGAGGGACCAGCTAATTCAAATGCAAGATATGGGTGGTATGGGAGCTCTTATGGACAAGCTTCCAGGCATGGGTCAAATGCCTCAAAGTGTCAAAAATCAAATGATTGGAGACAAAGAGAGTGCCAGAATGATTGCTATAATTAATTCGATGACACCTAAAGAGAGAAGCCATATCAATCTCATTAAAGGTTCACGAAAAAAAAGAATAGCTGCAGGCTCGGGTACCGATGTTCAACATGTTAACAAGCTGCTAAAGCAGTTTGAAAAAATGCAAAAAACAATGAAAAAAATGAAAGGTGGCAAGATGAAAAAAATGATGCAGCAAATGGAGGGAATGCAAGGTCAGGGTGGAATGCCAGATCTCTCTAAAATGCCTGGCTTTGGAAATAAAAAGTTCCCTTTCTAATCTATAACTATTTTTGTTGATGTCTCTTGCAGTTTATTGTTTTTGATATAAAATTCGAGTTTTTAAGCAATACTCAAATCCCAATGAAATTTAACCTCAAAATCTTAGCAATATTTTTGTTTGGTTTGTTTTCATTTCAGCCACTTTCTGTTACAGCTGATGAGTCAATTGAAACCATTCAACTTTCTTTGGTCATTTCATCTGCTGATCAAATTAATTTAACAGCAGTAAAGTCGGTTGAAAAAGGGATAAACTCGTATGATGCTATCAAGCAACTTGTGGTTGTTGGGGTTAAAGATACAAGTTTTGGTCCTCAGATTATGTCTTTGGGGGGAGTAGAGGCTGTTGGAAATACCTATTGGGCTTTGTATGTCAATGGTTCAATGTCTATGGTCGGTGCGCATGATGTTATTCTTTCTGAAGATACATTTATTCGCTTGAACATGGAAGCCTTTTAAGTTATTATTATTTGAAATTATTTGGAGAGAAATGATGGGTAATCAAGATTACAAACTTAATTCGAGTTTTAGTTATTTAGTTATTTTGGCAGTCTTAATCGCCCTGGGTGTTGCTGGACGACTTTTACCTCACCCACCAAACTTTACGCCAATGGCTGCAATTGCACTTTTTGCGGGATTTATTTTTGTAAAAAGGTACATGGCTATCCTTGCTGTAGTTATCACAATGCTGCTTTGTGACTATTTTGCTTTTGGTTCACTCTCAGCAAACTGGTTTGGATCTAAATCCATGTTTGTTGTTTATCTTGCCTTACTCTTCCCAATTGTTTTCAAAAATTTCTTGCAACGAAAGCTAGGTCTTTTAAGAGTTGCTGGTGCTGCGCTAGCGAGCTCAACAGTCTTTTTCATTGCGACTAACTTTGCTGTATGGGCATTTTCACCAATGTATGCAAAAACTTTTGAAGGTCTTGTCCTTTGCTACACTATGGCGATTCCTTTTTTCCAAAATACAATTGCTGGCGATTTAATCTGGTCTGGAGCAATATTTGGAACTTACATTGCCCTCAGAAACTATTCAAATTTACAAATTTTTAATCAAAAAGATTCACTAATCTTTAATTAAATAACTTGTCGATTAGCAATAGCTCGTAAATAAAAGATTTTGAGCGTTTGTATTTGAATATGAAAGCCTCATGACAAATCATCTGAAAGGACTTTTAATGACTATTTTTGCAGTCGTTATTTTAAGTCCTGATTCAGTATTGATTAGGCTTGTAGAGGATGCATCTTCAGAGGTTGATAGTTGGACAGTTTTATTCTGGAGAGGGCTGCTTTATGCAGCTGGAGTCTCTCTTCTTGTTTTCATTAAGTATCGAACAAAAACAATTGCTGAGTTCAAAAATATTGGAAAGGGTGGGCTCTTAATTGGTCTTTTTTCTGGAATTAGCACCGGGACATTTGTCTTTGCGATTGTCTATACTTCAATTGCAAATGCACTAGTTATTATTAGTACTGGTCCCATTATGATTGCTATTGTTGCCTGGTTTTTGCTCAAAGAAAAGTCTAGTCTCTTTACATGGACCTCGATGATTATCGTTTTCATAGGTATTTACATTGTTATGAGCGGAAGCTTTGGAGGAGATAGTCTTGTTGGTGACTTCTTTGCATTGATTACCGCCGTGATGATGGGCTTTACTTTTACTTTGACCCGAAAATACAAAGATGTAAATATGGTTCCAGTGAATGCTATTGGTGGCTTGATTGCGGCTCTGATTGCGTTTTTAATGGCAAACAAAATTACTGTTCCGGCTGAAGTAGTGGGGTACATTATTGCTATGGGAGCGATACTTTCAATCTCGTTTAGCTTAATTACAATTGCACCTCGATATATGCCTGCGGCTGAAGTTGGGATGATAATGCCTCTAGAGACA
Source organism: uncultured PS1 clade bacterium (assembly GCA_938086805.1). Taxonomy (GTDB): domain Bacteria; phylum Pseudomonadota; class Gammaproteobacteria; order PS1; family Pseudothioglobaceae; genus Pseudothioglobus. The sequence goes on from CALKDH010000054.1 coordinate 10,333, forward strand.
GTCTTAGGTTCACTTATTGCGTGGTACGTAATCAATGAAGTGCCCTCTGTCAATGCTCTTGTTGGTGGAACTATTGTGATCGTGACTCTATTTATCCATTCTTGGTATAGTACCAAGCTTGCCAAAAATCAAATTAACTAGGCAAATACTTTATGCTTAGCATCACATGTCTAATCACTTAAAAGGTTTGCTCATTGCATTCTTTGGTGTCTTGGTGCTCACACCCGAGGGCATACTGGTGAAATTAGCTAACTCGGATAGTTTTACTATTTTGTTTTGGAGGGGGATCTTTTTTGCCCTTTGTATTTTGATTATTTTGTTTATTAGCTATCGCTCAAGTGCTCTTAAAGAAATTAAGAATATTGGAAAGGAGGGGATATTAATTGGCTGTTTGACTGGATTAGGCGGCGCAACATTCATTTTGGCCATACACTATACTACCCTAGCTAAAACATTGGTTATTATCAGCGCCTCTCCACTTATGGTTGCCTTGGTTTCATTTTTCCTTCTAAAGGAAAAGCCAAAGCTTTTTACATGGCTGGCCATGGTCATCGTCTTTTTTGGGATATATATTGTGATGTCAGGAGATACCAGTGGTGTCAACTTAAAGGGGAGTTTATTTGCCCTTGCATCGGTCACTACTGGTGGCTTTTCATTTACTCTATTAAGAAAATATAAAGAGGTGAATATGGTCCCAGCTATGGCAATTAACGGCTTATTTATAACAACAGTTGGGCTCCTTTTTGCAGAATCGCTTGTGCTTTCTTCACAAGCAATGACTTATATTATTATAAGTAGCATTCTTGTTGCAATTTCTTTCACCTTAATTACAATTGCACCTCAATATATTCCTGCACCCGAAGTTGCCATATTCTTTCCAATGGGGACAGTAATTGGTACTTTATTAGCTTGGCTTGTTCTCAAAGAAGAGTTGTCAAGTAATGCTGTATTTGGGGGAATCATTGTCATTTTAACTTTATTTATTCACTCTATATATAGTGCGAGACATTCAAAAAATTAACCATCATGAAATCACAAGCAATTAGAGCGGATCTTCTCATGCTTCTTGCAGCAGCAATATGGGGTTTTGCCTTTGTTGCTCAGAGAGAGGGGATGGAGACAATGGGGCCGTTCCTATTCAATACTGCCAGATTTTTTATTGGTACCGTTTTTTTATTTCCTATAGTTTGGTACTTATCTAAAAAGAAAAAAACTCAAGACAATAAAGAAACATCGACTAAGAAGCTTTTATTTGCAGGCTTCATTGCTGGATTGTTTTTATTTATTGCCTCTAGTTTTCAGCAGGTAGGCATTCAATATACGACAGCAGGTAAGGCTGGTTTTATTACTGGGCTTTACATATTCTTTGTTCCTCTTATAGGTATCTTTTTGGGTCAAAGGACTGGTTCAGGAACTTGGCTAGGCGCTTTCATCGCAGTGATCGGTTTATATTTACTCAGTATTAATGAAGACTTTAGCATTGCAAAAGGTGATTTACTTCAACTGATTTGTGCAGTTTTCTTTGCTGCACATGTTTTGGTCATTGGTTATGTAGCCAAGAGAATGGATCCATTAAAGCTATCATTAATTCAGTATTTTGTTTCTGGTATTTTAAGTTTATTTATTGCCGTTTCTATTGAGGTAATTACCTGGCAGATGATTGTGGATACGGCTATTCCTCTTCTTTATGCTGGCATTATGTCTATTGGTGTAGGATACACCTTACAGGTAGTCGCACAGCAGCATGCCAAATCCTCACATGCAGCTATTATTTTAGGTTTAGAGGGTGCATTTGCTGTTCTGGGAGGTTGGCTTATCTTGGATGAAAACTTGTCAACTCGTGGCCTCATTGGTTGTGCATTGATGCTAACTGGCATGTTCTTATCACAATTATTGCCGCGTTTAAGTTTCAAGAAAGCTGGTTAAATTAATTCATAAATCTCATGGTATGATTAATCAGCTTCTTTGCTATTTAATGTTTTAGTGGATATTGATGAATATTATCGATTTTCAAAATATTACGGTATTTCAAGGAAGAAACAAAGTCCTTGAAGACTTCTCTTTAACCATTGACGAAAGTCAAAGCACAGTAATCCTTGGGCCAAATGGCTCTGGAAAAACGACCCTCCTCAAGCTTCTGAATCGAGAGCTCTACATTGTTGAAGATAAGGCCAGTAGCCTTAAAATCTTTGAAAAAGATAGATGGAATGTTGATGAACTTCGATCTAACTTGGGTGTGGTTTCTCAGCATCTCCAGTATGGATATTCAAATAGTGCGATCGGTCTATACGTTGTTCTTTCAGGCTTTTATTCGAGTGATGGTATCTGGCAGCACCAAGAATTTGATGATAGAAAACTAGATCGTGCAAAAGAGGTCATGGATCTGCTTGCTATATCCCACCTCAAGGATAGAGAGTTTTCTACAATGTCTACAGGCGAGCAAAGAAAATTCCTTCTTGCTAGGTCGCTTGTCAATGATCCTGCAGTTTTAGTGTTCGATGAGCCAACGAGTGGCCTTGACATGAGCACGTGTTTTCAGTACCTTGAAATTATAAGAGAGCTCATTAGTATGGGGAAAAAAGTCATCCTGGTGACTCACCATATTCACGAAATACCTCCTGAGGTGACCAGAGTTATTTTATTGAAAGAGGGCAGGGTGATTGAAGATGGCGATAAAGATCAAATCTTAACTAACACAAACCTTACTAACCTGTTTGATTGGCCTATTAAGGTTATAAAAGAAAATGGCTATTACCAGGCAATCCCTGGTTAACTAATCCAGATCAGTACGATATAAGGCTGATCTTGCATGCGCCTGGAGGCCTTCTCCATAAGCTAAAACCGAAGCAGTCTCACCCAATTTTTTTGCTCCTTCTTTTGAAGCCATTACTATTGAAGATCGTTTTGTGAAGTCATAAACACCAAGAGGTGATGAAAATCTTGCAGTACTTGAGGTAGGCAAAACATGATTAGTGCCAGCGCAGTAATCACCGAGCGCCTCAGAGGAGTATCTACCCATAAATATTGCGCCTGCATGCTTTATGCCATCAACAATAGATTCTGGATCATCAACAGAGAGCTCGAGATGTTCAGGAGCAATCCTGTTAGAGATTTCTACTGCATCATCAATATCTTGAGTCAAGATGAGAGCGCCTCTATTCTTAAGTGAGGTTTTTATGATGTCCTCTCGATCCATGGTTGGTAAGAGTTTTGAAATGCTTCTTTCGACTTCCTTGATGAAATCTTTATCTGGGCACAGAAGAATTGCTTGCGCATCCTCATCATGTTCTGCTTGGGAGAATAAGTCCATAGCAATCCAATCTGGATTCGTTTTTCCATCACAAATGATGAGTATTTCAGATGGCCCTGCAATCATGTCAATGCCTACCTGGCCAAAGACCTGTCTTTTTGCAGTAGCTACATAAATATTTCCTGGGCCAACAATCTTGTCAACCTTTGGAATGCTCTCGGTTCCATAAGCAAGAGCTGCTATAGCTTGAGCACCTCCAATCGTAATGACTAAATCTACATTAGCGACATAAGCTGCAGCGAGAACTAATTCATTAATCACGCCATTCGGTGCTGGCACAACCATTATAAGCTCTTTAACTCCGGCTACTTTTGCAGGAATGCTATTCATCAGGACTGAGGATGGGTAAGCGGCCTTTCCACCAGGCACATAGAGACCTGCTCTATCCAGAGGGGTTATCTTTTGACCTAGAACGGTACCATCTTCTTCCTTATAAGTCCATGATTCTTGAACTTGCTTAAGGTGATATGTCCTAATTCTTTCAGCTGCAATTGTGAGCGCATTTTTTTGATCATTATCAAGATTTTCAAACGACTTTTTAAGTCTTTTTTGAGAAATCATAAGATCAGAAATAGAATGAGCCTTAAGTGAGTCGTATTGATTGGTGTAATCTAAAACTGAGGCGTCACCATTTTGTTTTACAGTATTAATAATTTTTTCAACAGAGCAATTGATTTCTTCATTTGAAGCACTTTCCCAAGCTAATAATGCATCGAGTTGGCTTTCAAAATCTTGATCTTGAGTAGAAAATTTATTAATCATATACCCAGTTCAATTTTTTTAATCCAATCATTGATTTCACTGTGCTTTGTGTTGAATGCAGCTGAGTTAACGATTAGTCTTGAGCTAACCTCATAAATTAAATCTAATGGAACAAGATTATTTGCTTTAAGCGTATTACCCGTATCGACGAGATCAACAATGCAGTCTGCAAG
>CALKDH010000055.1 GCA_938086805.1 uncultured PS1 clade bacterium
ATAATATCTGAAATTTTTTCACCACTAGGTAATTTAATACCTTCAGAAATATGGGCGCCTATTAAGTAGGGTTTATTAAAAGTCTTTATGGATTCAATAGCTAATTGAATCTCTCTAACACTACTCAAAACATCAAAATAAAAAAAATCAACAAAAGGATTTAATAGTTGCGCTTGTTCATGAAAATTTTGTTTAATCTCGGAATCAGGCCTTGTATCTGACTCATAAGTTAAGTACTGAGGAGGCAACCCTCCTGCAACCAAAACTTGCGGATTTAAATCCTTAGCTTTTTTCGCAATCTCACCGGCCTTAGTATTTAAATATTCAAATTGATCTTCAACATTATTTTCTTTAAGTCTTAACCTTCTTGTTGTAAATGTTGCTGTAACAATAATTTCAGCTCCAGCATTAATAAAATCTAAATGCGTATCAAGAAGAAGTTGATGGTACTTTTCTTGAAGCAAAGCATTGGCACTCCAAAGAGTTCCATTAGGCTCCATACCCCTAGCTAACAACTCTTGACCCATACCTCCATCAAAAATTCTTGTTTTTTTAAAAAAATCTAAATTCATTGTGTTTATATAAATTCAAGTTTGGCATTAATAAAATAACTGTAAATTCTAATCATTATTACTTTTAATGGTAGCTCAATAAAAAAATAGGATTTATCAACTAAATTATATGAATTATTTAGAAGAATTTTCTAAAAAGATAATTAAAGTCCAAATTTCTTTTGATGTGCGAGGGAGGGATTATATATTTAAAGCCGATATCAATAGGCTCCTCCCCTAGGGATATCAAAGTCTATATATATGCGAGGGATATGTAATTTTTCTGTAAATTAATATTTATTACCAACGATCATGGACATCTGGTTTAATTAATTCATCATAAATAGAATTTATATCTGGCAATAATGATGAAATGTCTTCTAATTCTGAGGCTTTTAAATTCATTTCGGCCTGAGCTTTATTTTTAGCACCAGGGATAACTACACTAATCTCATCATGCATTAAAATCCATTTTAAAGCCAAGTCAGCTAAAGAATAATTCTTGGGCAGTAATTCCTTTAACTTTTCAACAGCCTCAAGTCCTTTTTCAAATTTAACCCCAGAAAATGTCTCACCCACATCAAATGCTTCTCCATTAATATTGTAGTTACGGTGATCATTCTTTGGAAATGTCGAGTCTCTTCTCATTTTTCCAGTCAATAAGCCACTTGCCAGAGGAACTCTAGCTATGATAGCAACATTTTTCTTTGCAGCTTCTTTGAAGAAAGTTTCAGCAGGCTTTTGTCTGAATATATTAAATATTATCTGAATGCTTTTAACATTAGAAAATTGAATCGCATCCATTGCTTCAGATACCTTTTCAACACTAAGACCATAATTAGCTATTTTGCCAGTTCTGACAATTTCATCCATCATTTCATAAGTTTCTTGTTTTGGACAAATCTCACTGGGCGGACAATGAAGCTGCAAAAGATCAATACAATCGACTCCAAGATTCAAAAGTGATCTATCAATAAAACTCTCAATATTTTTTAAGTTGTAGCCTTCTGCATTGTGAGGATTTAGCCTTTTGCCAGCCTTTGAAGCAACATATATTTTTTCAGATGTACTCTTTAAAAGCTTACCTACAAATCTTTCGCTCCTTCCATCCCCATAAACATCGGCAGTATCAAAAAAATTAACTCCATTATCTAATGATGTTTTTAAAGTTTCTTTGGCATCTAATTCTGAGACATCACCCCATTCTGAACCAATTGCCCAGCAACCCAAACCTATTTCAGATACTTTCCACCCGGTATTTGAAAAATTTCTATACTTCATCTAGCTATCCTTAAATTTTTTTAAACGCTCTATGCTTTTCTTTTTTTGAAAAACTTAATACTTCACAGTCTATACTTCCTTTGATAAGTGAGGGAGGGTTTAATTACAACTGATTCCTCGATTATTTAATTCAATTTTTACTTATTTCTGATGTAAACCCCCATTTCTCAATGTATTGAATGAATTTTTCAGATAAGCCTTCGTTTATTAAATACTCCTTAGTAACTGGAATCTCTATTGGTGAAAAGTTTCGATCAACCTCATACATTTTTGGATAGTTATGATGAAGTATGCCTGCTCTTCCGAGCATAATCCAGTCAACACCTTCAGACATCGTTTTTTCAGCGTCAAGGGGCGTTTTTATTGAGCCTGCAACACCAAGACTAGTATTGCCTCTATTTAGCTCCGTAAAATAGGAGATAAGTTTTTTTCCTTTAAACTCCTCGTCTTCAGGTTCCTTAAAAACATCCCAGAGAGACATATCTAAAAAGTCAATCTTATCTGAGGTCATAAGCTCTTCAGCAAGAAGGGTAATTTCATTGAGCTTCAATCCAAACCTCTCAGGTGAAAGCCTTACTCCAATAATAAAGTCTTTACTGCAATCCCTCCTTATACCATCAATAATTTCATACATCAGCCTTGAGCGATTAATCAGGCTTCCACCATAATGATCATCACGTTTATTGATTTCTGAGCTTAAAAATTGGGCTAAGATATATCCATGAGCTCCATGAAGTTCTACGCCATCAAAGCCTGCTTGCTCTGATCGGATAGCGGCCCCAATAAAGTCATCTCTAAGGGTCTCAATTTCATCACAAGTGAGTCCTCTGGCATTAAACTCTTTATTATCAGAAGGACATACAGGCTTTTGACCAATAAGTTCCTCGGGTGACCTCATACCAGCATGATGAATCTGGCAAATAGCAACACTGCCACTCACTTTAATTTTAGAAGAGAGTCTCTTTAAACCTTCAAGGTGGTCATCAGAGAAGATGCCAAGCTGACCTGGAAAACCTTTTCCAATAGCTTGTACATGTGAAGCGCAGGTCATAGTTAGACCAAAGCCCCCCTGAGCACGCATAGTAAGCCATCTATACTCTTCATCAGAAAGCCTTCCATCCTCAAAGCTTTGGGTGTTAGTTAAAGGTGCAAGCATGAATCGATTCTTAAGGCTTGGCCCTCTAGGTAGAGTTAAGGGGGATAGTAAATCACTCATTGTTACAACTTAATATTACTGGCTTAATAAGACTAGGATTATATTTTAATTAGGCCAGGTCCAAACCTCTTATATTATTTTATTGGCATACCACTCAGAAAAAGTTGCAACATTTGCCTCCATTAATGTTGAGAATTGTCCCTGAAGTGAAGTAGACTTATTGAGGCCCTTCTGTTGATTTTCAAGTGCGACAATATCTTCGTCTAACGCATCATCAAGTCGCTGATAATATGCTTGGATCTTTTCTTTAAAACCAGGGAGTGCTGTTGTATTTTTTGGAAAACAAATACTTTGTCTAACTCGACAACTCATTGAAGTAATTGGGCTTGCTTCGTAGACCCAAATTGCTTCTTGACTTGCTGCAAAAGTCATATTTGGAAAGATCCAACTGTATCTT
>CALKDH010000056.1 GCA_938086805.1 uncultured PS1 clade bacterium
AAGATTGTACCGCAGATACCACCGACACCATGAACTGGAAATACATCAAGAGAGTCATCAATCTTGAACTTTTGTTTGATAATGATGACTGCATTGAAACATACAGCACCAGCAATAATTCCAATAACTAATGCTCCAGCCGGTCCTACAAAGCCAGAGGCAGGAGTAATTGTTCCAAGGCCTGCAACCATTCCAGTTACAGATCCAAGTGCAGTTGGTTTTCCAAATTTAACCCATTCATAGAACATCCAAGTCATGGCACCAGCTGCTGCAGATATATGAGTAGCTAGAATTGCCATTGCAGCGTCTCCACCAGCAGAGAGCGCAGAGCCACCGTTAAATCCAAACCATCCAACCCAAAGCATAGCAGCACCAGTAATAGTCATTGTCATGTTGTGAGGAGGTATTGGCCTTTTAAGAAACTCCTGTCTTGGACCAAGCACAATAGCTGCAACCAGAGCTGCAACACCAGCGGTAATATGAACAACTGTTCCACCTGCATAATCAAGGGTATCGCCAAGCCATCCACCACCCCATACCCAGTGAGTAATTGGAGCATAAACTACAAATAACCAAATGCTACTAAACAGCAGTACAGCGGAGAACTTCATTCTCTCTGCAAAGCCACCCACGATAAGGGCAGGAGTTATAATGGCAAATGTCATCTGAAACATTGCAAAGAGCGACTCTGGAATTGAGCCACTAACACTATCTATACTAACTTGAGCTAACATAAAGTTAGATAGGTTACCTATAAATGGGTTGTCACCTGAGAATGCGAGGCTGTATCCGGCAATAAACCATAAGATACTTACAATTCCGGCAATAGCAAAGCATTGCATAAGTATCGATAAAATATTGTTTGAGCGGACAAGTCCCCCATAAAAAAGTGCCAATCCTGGAAGCGTCATAAACAAGACCAGAGCAGTTGATGTCATGATCCAGGCCGTATCGGCACCATTTATGACGTCCGCAAAAGCGGTCATTGGCAATAAAGCCAATAGGGTAAATTTTTTCATTGAGCTCTCCTAAAGTGCGTCGTGGTCCGTTTCGCCTGTGCGAATGCGAACTACTTTTTCGATGTCAGTGACAAAGATTTTGCCATCACCTTTTTTTCCGGAACGAGCGATATCGCTAATTGTATTAATTAGCAGATCCAAATTTTTATTTGAGATTGCGATTTCAAGTTTAACTTTGTGAACAAATTCAACGGTAAACTCAGTGCCACGATATAACTCTGTGTGGCCTTTCTGTTTTCCAAAGCCTTTGACCTCAGTTACTGTCATGCCTGGTATATCGACATCACATAATGCCTCTCTAACTCTATCTAAATTTTCAGGCCTTAAAATTGCTGTAACTAATTTCACTTTATCTTCCTTGAACTTTTAATATCTTCCGTAGACATCTTGGAAATAATATCCGACATTGGCTCCTTGGAAGCTACATTGCTAATAAAACAGCTGCGACTTTGCAGCTGAAACTACATTATAGATTGTTTGATTTTTTTTTGGTGTTAAATCTGTTTTTCAATTAAGTGACTTGGAGAAAGATCTTTGGTTTCAAGGCAAGCATTGCTGAAATCATTGTCATATGCCAACGATCCAGGAAATGCAATACATTTAATATTTGCATCAATCGCTGCGCGCATACTGACTTCGGTGTCCTCAATTGCAATACAATCCTCAGCATTAAGCTTAAGCTCAGAAAGCGCTTTAAGATAAATCTCTGCATTAGGTTTGGGTTTAGAGATAATCTTGTCATTTCCAATGAAGTCAAAGTCACTTCTTTTAATTTGACCATTTAATGCAGTAAACATTGCATCAATATTTGCTTCTGAAGTGCTAGTCACAAACGCTAATTGAATATTATTATCAAGTACATAACTAATCAAATTGGCAACACCAGGACGTAGAGAGATTTTCTCTTCATTCATCATGTTATTAAAGATTTCAGTTTTTTTGAGATGAAGCTCGTGAGCATTTACCTGAACTCCTTGATCATTCGCATAATCAATTATTCGATTTCTTCCACCTGACTTCTTTAGCATGGTCAGGTATTCATCTGGAGTCCAAATCCAATCAAGACCTGCATCAGAAAATGCTTGATTGAATGCTTTGCGCTGAAGTTCAGAAGTCTCAACAAGTGTTCCAATTGACCCTAATAGAATAGCTTTATAGTCTAGTAACATAATATTTTAATTTTTTTGTGTTTGAGGAAGTGTTGGGTGGTGGAGGGACAGGGATTCGAACCCTGGAAGGGTATTAGCCCTTGCTGGTTTTCAAGACCAGTGCATTCAACCGCTCTGCCATCCCTCCGAAAGATTGGTATGATACCGTTTTTATGAATAAAGTATATAAAATTTATTTAAAAAAACCGCTTTTTATTGCGTATAATTCTCTCTTTTTAGAAAATTCATTAGGTATTCGTAATGTCTAAAGTATGTCAAGTAACTGGTAAGAGACCAATAAGCGGAAATAACGTTTCGCACGCTAATAATAAGACGCGTCGCCGTTTTTATCCTAACCTACATACACATCGTTTTTGGGTTGAGGCCGAAAACCGTTTTGTTAAGCTTAAATTATCAGCTCGCGGACTGCGTGTCATAGATAAGAAAGGTATTGACGCTGTTTTAGAAGAGATCCGTGGTCGCGGCGAAAAGGTATAGGGAGTAAATTATGAGAGAGAAAATTAAACTAGTTTCTTCAGCTGACACAGGTCACTACTACACTACAACAAAAAATAAAAGAATTCACCCAGAAAAGGTTGAGGTCAAAAAATTTGATCCCGTTGTTAGAAAGCATGTAATGTATAAAGAGGCTAAGATCAAGTAATTCTTTATTTTCGGAAAAAAATTAAAAGCCGCATTTTGCGGCTTTTTTATTGTCAAAATGCTAGCTTTGAAGTATTACTTCAAGTGCAATATTTGAAGAAGATTTTTGATAATCCTCTATCTGATCAAAGTTAAGATATTGATAAATTTCACCTGATAAAGGCTCAATACCTTTCATCAGTGAAAGGTACTCCTCGGGGGTGGGAATATAACCTAACTTTGCTGAAATTGCAGCCACTTCAGCTGATGCCAAGAATACATCACTATTGTCTCCCAGTCTATTTGGGAAGTTTCTTGTTGATGTAGAAACGACAGAAGCACCTTCTTCAACCCTAGCCTGATTTCCCATACAAAGAGAGCATCCAGGAACCTCAGTTCTATCTGTAAGGCGCTCAAATGTTTCATAGATTCCTTCAGCTCTTAATTGTTTTTCATCCATCCTTGTTGGTGGAACTACCCACAAAACAGTATTCAGCTCAGACTTATCTTTGAGAAGCTGCGCTGCTGCCCTAAAGTGACCAATATTGGTCATGCAGGAGCCTATAAAAACTTCATCGATTGAGGTGTTGGCAACCGTCGATAGGAGCCTGACATCATCTGGATCGTTAGGGCACGCCAAAATTGGCTCTTTAATTTCTGTAAGATCTATTTCGATTACTTCTGCATACTCGCAATCTTCATCAGCCTCAAGTAGCTCAGGATTTTCAAGCCACTTCTTCATATCCTGTATTCTCTTAGCTATAGTTTTTTTATCGTCATAGCCTGAGTCAATCATAGAGCCAAGAAGCGTAATGTTTGAGTTTAGGTATTCTATAATCGGCTCCTTATTTAGCTTGACTGTGCAACCATTTGCTGATCGCTCTGCAGTGGCATCAGCCAACTCAAAGGCCTGCTCAACTTTAAGATCACCAAGACCTTCAATTTCTAGGACACGACCAGAGAATATATTCTTTTTGTTAGATTTATCAACCGTCAATAATCCTTTTTGAATTGCAAAATAAGGGATCGCATTGACAAGATCTCTCAGAGTGATACCAGGCTGCATTTCGCCTTTAAACCTTACGAGCACTGATTCAGGCATATCTAGGGGTAAAACACCTATTGATGCACCAAAGGCAACTAAACCAGAACCAGCTGGAAAGCTTATTCCAATAGGAAAACGTGTATGTGAATCTCCGCCAGTTCCGACTGAGTCAGGAAGTAGCATACGATTTAGCCATGAGTGAATAATGCCATCCCCAGGCTTCAAAGAGACACCACCTCGTGAGTGCATAAAATCAGGAAGTGTATGTTGAAGTTCAAGATCAATTGGTTTAGGGTAAGCTGCTGTATGACAAAAGCTCTGCATCACAAGGTCTGCAGAGAATCCTAAGCAGGCCAACTCCTTAAGTTCATCGCGAGTCATTGCACCTGTTGTGTCTTGCGAACCAACCGTGCTCATTCTAGGCTCGCAATATGTTCCTGGCCTGATTCCCTTAACACCGCATGCTTTACCGACAATTTTTTGGGCTAATGTAAAACCCAAACTGCTATTCTTTGGATCAACTGGACGAAGAAAAATATCACTGACCTCAAGTCCCAGTTCAGCTCTCGTTTTATCAGTCAGACCTCTTCCAATAATAAGTGGAATCCTGCCACCAGCTCTCACTTCATCTGGCATAGTACTTGGAGCAAGGTCAAATGTTGACACAATTACACCAGATGAATCTTTGATGACTCCTTCATAAGGATAAATCGTAATTTCATCACCCATTTTTAGTTTAGAAACATCGCACTGGATTGGCAGAGCGCCCGAGTCTTCAGCAGTATTGAAAAAGATTGGTGCAATTTTTCCTCCAAGAACAATTCCACCACTGTTTTTGTTTGGGATGTAGTCTATTGACTCTCCCATGTGCCATAACACTGAGTTGATCGCTGATTTTCTTGAAGATCCGGTTCCAACTACATCTCCAACATAGGCTAAAGGAAGTCCTTTTTCTTTTAGTTCTTCAATTTTTTCAAGAGGATTTTCCATTTTTTTGATAAGCATCGCTTTTGCATGAAGAGGGATATCAGGACGTGACCAGGCCTCAGTTGCTGGAGACAAATCATCAGTATTGGTTTCTCCGTCTACACGAAATACAGTCACCTTGATGCTTTCAGGGAGTGGCTCTTTCGATGTGAACCAGTCTGCTGATGCCCATGAATCAACTATTTTTTTGGCGTACGAGTTGTGAGATGCTTTTTCGAGAATTTGTTGGTGCGCCTCATAAATGAGTATTGTATGTGAGAGCGCTTCGCAGGCTGCCTCAGCAGTTTCCGCATCATCTAGAAGATCAATTAGTGATGCTATACTGTAACCACCAAGCATTGTTCCTAGAAGGAAAGTAGCATGTTTTTTTGAAATAGCTTTGCAAGTGTCATCGCCTTTAGCAACACTAGTAAGAAAACCTGCTTTGACATATGCCGCCTCATCAACCCCCGGTGGCACTCTATGCGTTAGCAAATCTAAATAAAAATCATCATCATTTCCCTCCAAAAGGTTCTCGACGACTGATTTAGTTTGTTTGGCATCAAGTGCCAAAGGTGGGAGATTTTCTAACTCTCTTTCATCGCAATGCTTTAGGTAAGCTTCTTTCATAACTCTACTGACTCTTAGGTGATTAAATAAATAGAGTATAATTTTATCCTTTTTGATAGGAAGGCTTGAATTTTTTAGAGCAATTGTTCGTATTATGACATTTGATAACCTTACCTCTATTTCACCAATTGATGGGCGTTACAGCGATAAAACAACTGTACTAAAGCCTATTTTTAGTGAATTTGGTTTAATAAAGTACAG
>CALKDH010000057.1 GCA_938086805.1 uncultured PS1 clade bacterium
GTGGAACTGTCGGAATTGTTTCTAGGTCTGGAACATTAACCTATGAAGCTGTTCACCAAACCACACTTGCAGGACTTGGTCAAAGCACATGTATTGGTATTGGCGGGGATCCGGTTCAAGGTATGAACTTTATTGACTGTCTGAAATTATTTGAAGCTGATGAAGACACTCACTCAATAGTCATGGTTGGTGAAATTGGAGGGAGTGCCGAAGAGGAAGCTGCAGAGTATATCAAATCAAATGTTAGCAAGCCCGTTGTTTCGTATATTGCAGGATTGACTGCTCCCAAAGGAAAAAGAATGGGGCATGCAGGTGCGGTTATAAGTGGGGGCTCTGGGGATGCAAAAAGTAAAATTCAAGCTCTTAATAATGCTGGAGTGAGTGTTTCACCAACCCCTGCATTAATGGGTCAGACATTACTCGAAGCCTTATAATTGAGCTTAATCAATCATTTTAAGTTGGATGAACATTTTTAAAAATAGCAGATTTGCTGTTTCATTAATTTTCGCTATAAATGGAATGGTATTCGGTACATGGGCCTCCAGAATTCCAGCCATTGTTGACTTTCATGACTTATCTCCTGGCTCCTTAGGTTTATTGATCTTCATAGCTGGCCTATCTGCTGTAATTGCTTTTTCAATTTTTGGTAGGGCTGCTGATCGTTATGGAGCAGCTTTTATAACCAAAAGAGCGACCATACTTCTTATTCCGCTTACATTAATTTTTATTGGATTTGCAAATTCAATTGAGATGCTAATTTTTGCTGTTATTTTCTTTGGAGCAATCCATGGTGGTGATGATGTTGCTATGAATGCATGGGCTGCAGAGGTTGAAAGAGAATACACTCGGCCAGTTATGTCTTCTTTTCATGCAATGTGGAGTCTCGGCGCTGGAATTGGTGCAGGGCTTGGCTCTTTGCTAGCCTATTATGAAGTAGCTTATAAAAATCATTTTAGCCTTACTTCAATCATTATTTTTTTTGTAGCTTTAAGTGTGGCTTTTGTTCCTTTTAAATCTCAAAAAAATAAAAAGGTTACCAAGTCACCATTTATTTCAATACCAAAAGGGCCACTTCTTCCTGTAGCCATCATTACTTTTTTTGCTTCCTTAAGCGAGGGTGCTGTCGCAGACTGGAGTGCTATTTTTCTAAAAAGTGTTGCATCACTTAATGATGGAAGTGCTGCTTTAGGATTTACAGTTTTCTCAGTCTGTATGTTTTCAATGAGACTTATGGGAGATAGAATATCTTTTAAGCTAGGACCTTCTAATGCTGCACGTTACTCCGGATTAGTTGCACTAACTGGCTCAATCATTTTACTAATCTCTAACTCTTTCTTACTCTTGCTTTTGGGTTTTGGATTTATTGGACTTGGGATAGCGGTGATTATTCCTTTGGCATTTTCACGAGCAGGCAACGATAAAAATATTTCTCAGGGCACCGCTATCGCCAGCATAGCTACCCTTGGCTATGGTGGAATGCTGCTTGGCCCCTTGTTTCTTGGCCTCCTTGCAGAAATTACATCAATTAAAACGAGCTTTATAATTCTTCCAATTATGGCCTTTTTTATATTTAGCCTCTCAAAACATCTTTCAATCGATTCAGAAATCTAATTTTTTTCTAGAAACATAGCGTCGCCATAACTAAAGAAGCGATACCCTTGATTAATTGCATGCTCATAAGTTTGGTGCATTTCATCAAATCCAATAAAAGCAGAGACTAGCATCAATAGTGAGGACTTTGGTAAATGGAAGTTAGTAATCATTGCATCGACAATTTGAAACTTAAAGCCCGGATAAATAAAAATATCTGTCTCGCCCTTCTGACTTTTGAGATCTCCAAGTTTAGATGCAGACTCAAGAGTTCTAACTGCAGTCGTTCCAACAGCAATTATTCGACCTCTATTCTTTTTTGCGAGGATAATTTTGTCAACAGTCGTTTGACTAATCTCATAATACTCGCTATGCATTTTATGAGTCTCTATGTCATCAACCTTTACAGGCTGAAAAGTCCCAGCTCCAACATGTAAGGTGACGAAAGCATGATCTATGCCCTGTTTTTTAAGATTAGATAATAACAAATCATCAAAGTGAAGTCCTGCAGTTGGAGCGGCAACAGCACCATCATTTTTTGCATAAACCGTTTGGTATCTTTTAGAGTCCTCGACTGAGTCACCTCTTTCAATATAAGGTGGTAAAGGAATATGTCCAATTTCATCAAGGATTTTGAGAATTTTTTCGCTCTCAAAATTAACTGTATACATCGCTTCGTTTTTATCAATAACTTTAAACCGAGTATTATTTTCTAAAATAATAAAGCTTCCTACTTTTGGTGCTCTGCTCGATTTAATCATTACCACAGCTTTAAATTCATCGATTAATCGCTCAACTAAAACCTCCACTTTACCCCCAGACTCTTTGTTACCAAATACTCTGGCAGGAATAACCCTTGTATCATTGAGAATAAGTAAGTCGTTTGGTTTTAAAAACGAACCAAGCTGTGAGAAATGACTATCAATTAACTCATTATTTCTTACCAAAAGGCGTGAGTCAGTTCTATTGGAGCTAGGATATTGAGCAATCAGTGACTGAGGCAAGTCAAAATCAAAGTCACTTAGTTTCATTTTTTCTTAGAATTTTTTACGCGAAGCATTGCTGCTTCAATTTTTTCTTTTTGAGCCTTATCTTTTGCCATTTTTTCTTTTAATGCAATGGCTCTGGATTTTAATAATTCATCTCTCTCACGTTTATCTCTCTCTATCCGTTCTTGATGAAACTGATATCTCTCTCTGGAATTATCTCGA
This sequence comes from uncultured PS1 clade bacterium, assembly GCA_938086805.1. Lineage (GTDB taxonomy): Bacteria > Pseudomonadota > Gammaproteobacteria > PS1 > Pseudothioglobaceae > Pseudothioglobus. Next base: position 2,802 of record CALKDH010000057.1, read on the forward strand.
ATTGCTCTTTCTAAAATCTGCTTTTGATTATGAGTACTATCAAATTGTGCTGAATTATTTTGAAGAATATTTGCAAATGGATCAGACTCAATCATATCAATACAATCAACAGGACAAACGGGGACACATAAGTCACAACCCGTGCATTCTTTTGCAATTACTTGAGTCATTACTTTTGATGACCCAACAAAGGCATCAACTGGACATGCCTTTATACAAAGTGTGCAGCCAATACAGACCTCCTCATCAACTACTGCTACTCTCCTCGGCTTTGTTTTACCGTGAGATTCGTTTAATGGAAGAGTTGGCCGACCTAAAAGTTCTGCAAGTGCATCAACACCATCCTGACCTCCAGGTGGACATTGGTTAATTTCTGCTTCACCACCCACAATTGCTTCGGAATAAGGCTTACAACCATCAAAATCACACTGAGTACATTGAGTTTGTGGCAAGACTGCATCTATCTGCTCAGCCAAAGACTTTCCCTCAGATTTTGCTTCGCTTCCCAATCCAAGAAGGATTAAATAATTCTCATTCATATATTGGGTAATTTTAAACTAAATGAACTTTCGAGTCTTTAGTGACTCATGTAACTAGATGGCAAAGAATATTTTGTTAGCTTATGAAATTCGTCTTACGGGATAATTCTGAAAGGATTTCAGGACCATCAGATCTTAAGATGACTATCTCCTCTAGCCTAACCCCAAACCTTCCTTGCAGGTAAATTCCAGGTTCAATAGAAAAGACCATTCCCTCATCTAACACAACCTCCGAAGTTGCAGTGATATATGGAGGCTCATGAATATCAATACCAAGGCCATGGCCAGTTCGATGCACAAAATAGTCACCATAACCCGCTTCAGTAATAACACCTCTTGCTGCTGCGTCAACCTCTTTAGCCATTACTCCAGGTTTCGCAGCCTTCATTGCAGCTTGAACAGCACGCTCTACAATACTGTGAACTTCGTGATACTCCTCTGGTGGTTCACCAAGAACAGACATACGAGTCATGTCACTTGGAAAAGTGCCTTTTCGTCCACCTATATCAATCAAAACAACATCACCATATTGAACTTTTCGATCCCCTGTATGGTGATGCGGAAAGGCGCCATTTGGCCCTGAGCCTACAATACAAAACTGAGGTTTAGCTCCCT
>CALKDH010000058.1 GCA_938086805.1 uncultured PS1 clade bacterium
GCCAGGTAAAACTACGTCAGCCATCTTAGCAGTCTCACTCATAAAAATTTCCTGAACAACTAACAAGTCAAGGCTCTGCATTGCCTTAACAACATGATGTGTATTTGGATCAGTCTGAACAACATCTTCAGCAAAAATCCAAAGAGCTTTTAATGAGCCATCTATAGCTCCATCAAACATTTCAGGAATTTTTCTTCCGGGAGTAGTAGGGGTTGGAAGTCCAAGTTTGTCTTCGTAGAAATCCTGAACTTCTTTCTGATCCATCCACAAGTAGCCTGGACCATGATGTGGCTGACATCCCATGTCAGCTGCACCTTGAACATTGTTCTGACCACGAAGAGGATTAACACCCACTCCTGGACGACCTAGGTTTCCAGTCATCATTGCTAGATTTGAAATAAGCATTACTGTCTTTGTACCTTGGGAATGCTCAGTAACACCTAGACCATGAAATTCCATTGCATTTTTAGCATTAGCATAAGCGAGTGCAACAGCTTTAACATCTTCTTTATCAAGACCACTAATTTCAGCCATCGCATCAACATCTAGCTCTTTTATTTGCTCAATAAACTCCTCTCCACCTTCACAGCGATCCTTAATAAACTGATGGTCGACTAAGCCAGCCTCAACAATGTAATATTGAATCATATTTAAGACTGCAACATTGGTACCAGGCTTAAGCTGTAAATGATGATCAGCCATTCGGGCTAATTCAGTCCTTACTGGATCAATCACAATGAGAGTAGCTCCAGACATAGCTTGTTGTTTAATTTTAGCACCTGTTACAGGATGAGCTGAAGTTGGGTTTGCACCAATAACTAGAAGTAAATCAGCAAGAGGAATATCTGCAGTAGAGTTTGTACCAGCTCCAGTTCCAAAGCTTTGTTGCATTCCCCAAGCGGTTGGTGAGTGGCAAACTCGCGCACAACAGTCAATATTATTGGTTCCAACGAGTTGACGAATCATCTTTTGAAACATATAGTTTTCTTCGTTTGTACATCGAGCAGAAGAAATTCCAGCAATAGCATCTGAACCATGCTCTGCTTTTATAGACTCAAACTTATCTTTTATATAGTCAAGTGCTTCGTCCCATGAACAAGGTGTTAATTCACCATTTTTTCTGATTAGAGGTGATGTAAGTCTATCCTCATGATTATAGAATTTAAATGCGTAACGTCCTTTCAAGCAGGTATGTCCAGCATTGACAGCATCTTGAGGTGCGCGTATTGATAAAACCTCATCACTTTTGACAGCGACCTCTAGGTTGCATCCAACCCCACAATATGAGCAAGTTGTTCTAACTGTTTTATCTGCCTCAATCGACTTAGATTGAAACACATCAGAGATAGCCGATGTTGGACATGTTTGTGCACATGCCCCACAAGATACACATGAAGAATCACCAAATAACATATCATTATCTGTTGTAATTCTGGACTCAAACCCTCTTCCAGTCATGGTCAAAGTGAACTGCCCTTGTACCTCGTCACAGGCACGAACACATCTTGAACAATTGATACACTTAGAGAGATCCATTCTCATATAAGAGTGAGAAAGATCCTTTTCACGATCACAATGATTCTCTCCTTTTGCATATCGGATTTGACGGACACCAACACTCGCTGCAACATCCTGAAGTTCACAATTTCCATTGACTTCACATGTTAAGCAGTCTGGTGGATGATCACTAAGAACGAGCTCTACAATATTTTTGCGAAGTTTTTTTACACTCTCTGAGTTAGTGTAAATACGCATACCAGGGGTTACAGGGGTATGGCATGAAGCAACTGTTCTTTTGGGCCCATCTTCAGACTGTTGAACCTCTACAGAACAAACTCTGCATGCTCCATAAGGATTTAGATTATCATCATTACAAAGTGTAGGAATTATCTTATCACCGAGCGCCTTATCTGTAAAAGCTAAGATTGAAGATGAGTCATCAAAAGGAAACTCAACATCATCAATAAATACTCCTTGTGGGTTTTCTGACATTCTATTTCTCCATCAAAGGTTTAAACTCGTCACTACAGTGTTCGAGTAAATTTTTAATTGCGAGCGGCAAACCACCGCCTAATGCACATAAAGAGCCAACTTCCATTGTCTCTAGTAAATCATAAATCAATTCTTCTGAAAATTTCTGCTTTCCATCTATAGCCGAACCCAACATTTCTTTGCCACGAGTAGAGCCTAAGCGGCAAGGAAAACATTTTCCACAAGATTCATGGGCCGTAAATGCAAATAAATGTTTTGCATATTCTACCGCAGAAAATGACCTTGGTATGCAAACAAAACTTGCATGACCTAGTAGGAATCCCGCTTCAGCAAAAACTTCAAAATCGAGCGTTAAAGACCTCAAAATATCAACAGGAACAATCCCTCCAAGAGGTCCACCAATCTGAATGGCCTTAATATCCTCATTAAAACCCCCACCAATATCATCAATGATGGTGCCTAATGGGGTTCCAAGATCGACTTCATAAAGACCTGGATTATTAAAATGACCGTCAAGTGAAATAAGTTTAGTTCCTAAGGATCTTCCATTTCCAATAGCTTTATAGGAGTCACTTCCATGCTTGAAGATTAAGGCTACTGCTGCCAAACTCTCAACATTATTTACAACTGTTGGTTTTTTATAAAGACCTTCTACAACAGGAAATGGTGGTCGAACATCAACCTCGGCTCTACGGCCCTCAATTGAAGCAATAAGCGCTGTTTCTTCACCACAGATATATGCGCCCTGACCCTCAACTACATTCATATCAAAATCAAAGCCAGTTCCCAATATATTGTTACCCAAAAGATTTAGATCTCTTAACTTAGACAAAGCTTCATTTGTAATATCAATCGACTCGGGATATTCGCCACGAATATACATAAAACCTTGCTTTGAACCAATGATATAACCACAGATAACCATACCAAATAAAACCTTTAGAGCCTGCTCTTCAAGTAAATAGCGGTCAGAATATGCACCTGGATCTCCTTCATCTGCATTGCAGACTACGTACTTAGCCTTAGCTTCTTGTGCCTTACAAAACTCCCATTTCACACCAGTTGGAAAGCCCGCACCACCTCTTCCGCGAAGCCCAGAATTCTTTAGAGTATCAATTAGATCATTTTTGTCTTTTTGAAAACAAGTCTCAAGTAAGTCCTTAAAATCTTTATAGGTAGAAAAAACTTCATTCTCAACTAAAAATGAGGTTTCAGAAAAAGACTTCATTGTGTATGGAGTACTCTTGTGATTGCCAGATAAAATATCATCTAGTTGATTAATATCATCACCAGAGTAGTTCTCACCATTGTAATAAAATGCACTATTTTCATAACACCTACCCAAGCAAATCATTTCACCAACGCTGTCTTCACCAAGCTTACTCTTTAGTTTTTGAGTGACATTATCCTGAGTGCCTCTGCACATACAGGCGCTACCAGAACAAACATAGGCCTTCTTGCTTTTAAAATCTTCGCTTAGGAAATCATAAAAACTTTTAGTACTATGGATTGTTGAAACACCCAGGTTGTATTCGCCCGCAAGCTGGGCATCACTAGTTTCATTTGGACTTACAGATATTTTGCCAAATAAACTATTTTTATCGTCCTTCTTACCCGATAGTAGACTAATGTTTCTAGACATTTATTCTCCGAAGTTTTCACTGATACGCCAATTACCAGTATATATATTATATTTGTTTTTCTTAATAAAGCCAATTAATGTGATGTCGAATTTTGTTGCTAAATCAAGCGCTAATGAAGTTGGAGCGCCTATCCCAACTATCATCCCAATACCAGACATCACTGCTTTTTGAATAATATCAAACCCAAGACGACCAGAGCACATTACAAATTGCTCAAATGGCTTTAACATTTCATTGGTTCGAACATGCCCAATTAGCTTGTCAAGAGCATTATGCCTACCGACATCTTCTGCCAAATGAAGTACTTCACCCTGTTCAGTGAGCAAAGCGCTAGCATGCACTCCACCTGTATTTGCGAATTGGTGCTGCTTGATTTTTAAGATATCTGGCAACTTGCTAATGAGATCAATATTCACCAATGGGCCTTTTTTGTTAATTTTTGGTTCATAAGCAATTTCAATAGCATTCAGAGTTCCTTTTCCACAAACACCACAACTCGAATTAACCATAAAGTGTCTTTGCAGATTTTTTAAATCCAATTGATTTCCTTTTGCAAGTGATACAACTAAAGAATTGTCAACATCATATTTACCCTTATTCTTTCCATTAACCTCTATTGATTCAATTGCACTTTTATTCTGAATAATACCTTCAGAAAATAAAAGACCGCTGACCAAACTTTCATCATCTCCCGGAGTTCTCATCGTAACCATTAGAGGCTCAACAACCCAGTCATTATCTTTGAAATATCGAATAATAATCTCGAGGGGCTCTTCTATGGCAACACAATCACTAGAACTTTCTCGAGTTAATCCGTCAACCCTATGGATCTCATAATCAACTGACCCAATAGTGTTCATCTCTTAAAATAATCCTTGAACTAAGCCATTTTCATCGAGATGAATCTTGTCAGCAGCTGGCACCCTTGGCAAACCAGGCATAGTCATAATAGCGCCGCAAACCACTACAACAAACTCTGCGCCGGCAGATAATCTGACCTCCCTAATTGAGAGTGAGTGCCCTGTTGGAGCGCCAAGAAGTTGTGGGTCTGTAGAGAAGCTATATTGGGTTTTAGCTATACAAACAGGCAGATTACCAAATCCATTTTCTTGAAACCAATTCAACTTATCTCTTACTACCTTATCGGCCATGACCTCATCAGCTTGATAGAGTGTTTTTGCAATAGTTTCAACTTTTTCTAATAAAGGCAGCTCATCATCATACAAAGTTTTAAATTGAGATGCACCCGAATCAGCTAGCTTTGCTACCTTTTCAGCTAAATCTAATGCACCATCTCCACCATGCTCCCAATGACTTGTAACACTAACCTCAACATTAAACTGCTCACAATAATCTCTAATTGCTTGGAATTCATTTTCTGTGTCAGATACAAATTTATTGATACCAACCACCATTGGAACACCAAACTGGCTTAAGTTGCGTATGTGTCTGCCTAGGTTTGAACAGCCAAGCTTCAACGCCTCAACATTTTCTGTATTCAACTCTTCCTTTGATACTCCACCTTGGTGTTTTAATGCCCTAACAGTTGCAACTAAAACAACTGCATCAGGAGCAAGCTCAGCCTTACGACATTTAATATCAAAGAATTTTTCAGCACCCAAATCTGCTCCAAATCCAGCTTCGGTTACAACATAATCAGACAACTTAAGAGCTGTTTTAGTTGCGATAACTGAATTACAACCATGAGCGATATTTGCAAAAGGACCGCCGTGAATTAAAGCAGGATTGCCTTCCAAAGTTTGAACAAGGTTAGGTCTAAATGCGTCCTTTAGAAGAACTGTCATTGCCTTGTGAGCATTGATTTGGTGAGCTCGAACTGGCTTCATCTCTCTAGTATAAGCGATGATAATATTTCCAAGTCTTTCCTCAAGCTCTTCTAAATTTTGGGATAAGCAAAAGATTGCCATGACTTCAGATGCTACTGTAATGTCAAAGCCATCTTCTCTTGGGTATCCATTTGTTGAACCACCCAATGAAGAAGTAATAGTCCTTAAAGAGCGGTCATTCATGTCAACAACTCTTCTAAACGCAACTTTTCTGCTATCAATATTTGTTGAATTACCCCAATAAATATGATTATCAATCATCGCTGACAAAAGACTGTGAGCTGATGTAATGGCATGGAAGTCACCAGTGAAATGAAGATTAATATCTTCCATTGGAATCACCTGCGCATAACCCCCACCAGCTGCACCACCCTTCATTCCAAAACAAGGCCCTAAACTTGGCTCTCGAAGACAAACCGTAGTTTGTTTACCTATTTTATTGAGGCCATCAGTCAAGCCTACGGAAGTTGTTGTCTTTCCTTCACCAGCAGGTGTTGGCGTAACAGCAGTTACAAGAATAAGCTTTCCGTCTTTATTATTTTTTACTCCATCAATTGCATTCCATGAAATCTTAGCTTTGTCGTGCCCAAATGGAACTAGGTCTTCCTTATCAATGTTGAGCTTAGCTCCAATCTGATTTATATGCTCACCAGAAACTTCTCTGGCAATGTCAATATCTGTTTTATACTCGCTCATTTCTTCTCCTAATTGCGATGCAACCCATAAAATAAAGAAACAAATCCATTACCACTAACTAAATTATGATGGCATGGACTTGCTTTTTGGCGTAAGATTTTTTGTCTAGATATTATCTTACAAATTTTTTCTGCTGTTAATAATTAAATTCATAATAGCTTGAATTCTAATAAATCAAGATATACCTTTTTTAAATATTAGAATCCTCAAAACTATCTTTTCTAGTCTTCATATATGCCAGGAGTGCCTTATCGATTTCTGGATCTAGTGGAGGCAACTCATACTCTGAAAGCATTCTCTTATAAATCCCGTTTGCAATCATCGCTGTATCTCTTGACCCATCCTGAACCCACTGCTCAAAACTATTATCATCTAGAACATCTGACATGTAAAAGGCTGTCTTAAAATTCCTCTTGGTATGCTCACACCCTAAATAATGCTTAGGCACATCATCTGAAAAACTTCCAATTTCTCTAATGGCCTCCATAGCTTGACCATTTTCAGTCATATCAATGCCCTCAGCGGAAACTCTCATCATCCCAGCTTGATCAGCATCCATTATAAATTTCTCATAACTCATGCATAATCCACCTTCAAGCCATCCGGCAGTATGAAGGTTGAAATTCACACTTGCATTCAAGGTTGCTTGCATAGTGTTGGCTGCCTCATAGCCTGCCTGAGCATCTGGCATCTTTGCTCCATTAAAGCCACCACCGCTTCTAAATGGAACACCTAATCTCCTAGCTAGTGCTCCAGAAATATTCATCATATGTGCAGCTTCAGGAGTACCAAAAGTTGGTGCGCCAGATTTCATAGACATTGCAGTTACAAAATTCCCATAAATTACAGGAGCTCCAGGCCTAATGAGTTGAGCAAATGCCATTCCCGCCAGACCTTCTGCTAGACTTTGCGCTGCTACGCCTACAGCTGTTGTTGGCGCCATAGCTCCTGCAACAATAAATGGTGTGATGATTGTTGCTTGATTATTTCTTGCATAGACTTTAAGCGCACCTAGCATAGTTGCATCAAATGACATTGGCGAGCTTGCATTAATTAAACTAACTAATACGCAGTTTTTATCAACAAATTCATCTCCAAATACTATTTTCACCATATCAACTGAGTCCTGCGCTCTTTCAGCTGCAGTAACCGAGCCCATAAATGGCTTATCTGAATATTTAATATGGCTGTAAACCATATCAAAGTGGCGCTTATTTACGGGTAAGTCCACCGGCTCACAAATAGTTCCACCAGAATGATGAAGATTATCTGACATATAAGCAAGTTTTATAAAATTCTTAAAATCCTCTATTGTTGCATAACGTCGACCCTCATCAAGATCATGAACAAACGGAGGACCATAAGCAGGCACTAAAACCATGTTATCTCCTCCAATTTCTACATTTCTTTCGGGGTTTCGCGCGTATTGAGTAAATTGCTTTGGTGCATTATCTTGAATTAGCTTACGGCACATACCTTTTGGAAACCTGACTCTCATTCCATCAACACTAGCTCCAGCTTTTTCCAGGATATCAAGCGCCTCTTGATCTTCAGAAAAAACAATGCCAATCTCCTCTAAGATAGTATCCGCATTTTCTTCAATAATGCTTAGGTCATCATCACTAAGAATACTGTAGTGAGGTATTTTTCGTTTAATGTATGCAGGCGCTTTAGGAATACTCTTTGAATCAGATTCTTCAGCAGATCCACCTCTACGTCTTCTTCTTTCTCTAGCCATTTAAATTCTCCATACTATACTTATGACACTCTTTTTCGGCGTCTAACTTTTTTGGTTTGTTGTTGCCTAACCGGTGACACACTAAACTTCATTGCCTCAACAAAAAACTCTTGAAACCTTGGCTCAGTCGCTGTTTCAATTTTCACAACTTTATCAACTGCCTCAATAATTGCTTTCCGCTTATTAACATCCAATAATGCCGCACTGGCACCGATACCCGCTGCATTTCCTACTGATACTATTTTTTCTTCAGTTGAAGTTGGAATAATATCCAACAAAGCAACATATCTAGCATCTAAGTGCGCTCCAAAAGCGCCTGCCAATAATATTTTATCAAAATGGTCACATTTGAGATAGTCCATTAGTATTGATACGCCTGCAGATAGTGCAGCCTTCGCCAATTGAATAGATCGAATATCTACTTGCTCGATATAGATTGATTTATCACCCTGATCTACTAATAAGAAACGAGTTGTATTTCCTTTTTTTGAAAAAAGCTCAGGAGCAATTGATTCAACAAAAAGTCCACTTTGATCAATGATGCCAGCTTCAGCAAATGCCACAATTGCCTCAATAATTCCGCTTCCACAAATTCCAACAGCTTTCATTTGAACGAGTTCAAAATCAGGCTCATCCGACCATGCATCACAGCCAATAACCTTGAAGCGAACCTTCAAAGTCTCTTTATCAATTCTAACTCTCTCAATTGCACCGTAGGTCGCTCTTACACCAGAACTAATTTCAGCGCCCTCAAATGCTGGGCCAGTTGGAGAAGATGTTGCATAAACCTCGCCCTCTTTAGAGAGCATGATTTCTGCATTTGTACCAATATCGACAAGTAAGGTCGTTTCAGAGTGCATTATGTCAATCTGACTTAAATAAGCAGCAGCAGTATCAGCGCCTACATGACCAGCTATCAGAGGAAAAAAGGATAGTCTAGTTTTTGGATAAAGTTCAAAATTTAAATCCTTAGCATCAACATCAAGCCAGCTTCTTATAGAGAGAGTGAAAGGAGCCTGTCCTAATTCAACTGGTGAAATTCCAAAAAATATATGGTGCATAATTGGATTACCAACCAACACAACTTCCAGTAATTTATCCCATTTCACTTCTAGGTTATCGCATGCCTCATGAAGCATTTCAGTAATTTTTGTTCTAACGGCGATAGTAAGTTTTTCATCACCACCCTTATTCATCATCACATATGAAACTCTACTCATCAAATCTTCGCCAAAGCGAATTTGTGGATTCATTGCGGAAGATTCGTAAACTAACTTCCCATTTTTTAAATCATAGACATACAATGCTAGAGTGGTAGATCCGATATCAATTGCTGCACCAAATACTTGAAGCTTTCCTTGAGGATAGGCAGCAACTATTTGTTCATTATCTCGAATTGCAACAGTCAGATTTCCTTTGGTTTCATGAATCAAAGGCTGCAAACCTCTTAAAAGATTAAAATCAATCTTTGCTTCAATCCCTTGTTTTTCTAGTTGAGCAATTAAGTTTTCTGATGCAGATGGGTTTTCATCAAGTGTTGACTCTTCAAGAGTACACTCAATAAGACTAATTGCACTTGCAACTGAGTAATTCTGCTTTGCAT